>JAICUO010000852.1 GCA_025935815.1 Streptosporangiaceae bacterium | reverse complement strand
GGTTGTCTCGTGGGGTCCAGCGTGGTCGGCCGCGCTGGCCGTGCCCGGCTCAGCGGCGGCGCGCCCGGTCGTCTCGGTGGATTCGGGCGCCTCGGGGTAGCTGACTACCCGCTTGAGGTCTGCCTCTTGGTGGTGCGCGGTGCCCGCCGAGATCTCGGGGTTCTCGTGGGAGAACCCGGCGGTGTCGCTGTGCATCGGCTGCTCGCCACCTGTTTCTGTGCTCTGGGGGGAGGGCTGTGGCTCGCTGCCCGCAACCGCCCGGCGCGCGCCGCTGATGCCCACGTTGCGCCCGGTGCCCGGGGCAGGATCAGCGCCTGGTGACGCTGATGACCTGGTAAACTTATTGCGGCGCCAAGCCATCCTTCTCACCGCCTCAGCGTACCGATTTGGCGGAGTGCCTTGCAGCGCTCCGTAGTCAATTTGCCCTGTCCGGTGCATCTTTAAAGCTGGACATCTGACGTAAATACCCTTGTTAGCCGCAAGATTTGCGCCCGATGGCTTAATTGCCGCCTGTTATATAGATCGCCATAGAAACGCCCTTCCGTTTGCAACTGTCCATGCATCTTGCGCGCGGATTGCGCGCGCGCAGCGGCGCCCCGACAGCAGCAGAGCACCCACCCGCCACCTGCGGTTTCATGCCAGCTATCCTGGCGAGCATGCGGTTCGGGGAGTCACCGGAACGCGTGCCCGGCATGACGTCAGCCGGGGATATCCGGATGTCCGTGGCGGCCTGGACCGCGGCCGGCCTGCTCGGCTACGGGATCTTGCTGCGGGTCTCCTACGGGGGGCGGATCGATTCCGACGGCGCCAACAGCGCCCTCCAGGCCTGGGACCTCATCCATGGCCACGTGCTCCTGCACGGCTGGCTCTTGGGCGACGCGACGTTCTACGCCTTCGAGCTGCCGGTCAATGGCGTGGCCGAGCTGCTGCTCGGGCTGGGACCGCAGGCCGCGCATGTCGCGTCGGCAGCGGCTTACTTCATCGTCGTGGCGCTGGCGGTAGCGCTGGCCGTGTCTGACAGCTGGGGGGCGGCCCGGGTCGCGCGCAGCGCGGTGACCGTCACCGTCCTTACCGTGCCGCTGCTCACCATGCTGACGGTGTCGGCGCTCGTTGAGGAGCCAGATCACGCCGGCACCGCCGCGTTCCTGCTGGCGGCCGCCCTGCTGATCGACCGCTGCCGGGGCAGGTGGTTCACCGCGCCGCTGGTCTGCCTGCTCCTGTGCGCGGGCGAGCTGAGCGACGCCACCGTCCTTTATGTGGGCGTCCCGGCGGTCGTGCTGGCCTGCCTGTACCGGATGCTCGCCGCGCGCCAGCTGCGCTCGGCCGACGCCGCGGTCGCGGTGGCGGCCATTGCCTCGGTGCTGGTCGCACCCGCGATCCGCGGGCTGGAGGTGCACCTGGGCGGCTACCTGATGGTGGCCCCGAATACCGAGATCGCGCCGCTGTCTCAGTGGCCGGGGCACGTGCCGGCCGTGTGGCTGGTGATCAGGTACCTGTTCGCGGCGGTGCCCCGGCCGGACACCACGCTCGTGGTTGGCGGCGCGCTGGGCATGCTATGCCTGGCCGTCGCGGTGGCCGGACTGACGCGGGTGGCGTGGACCTGGCAGCGGGCGAGTGCGGCCGAGCAGGTGCTCGCGCTCATCATCGTCGCTAACATCGGGGCGTTCCTCGCCGGGCGGCCCACGCCGTCTGGCGCGCACGAGATCGCGGTGGTGCTGCCGTGTGCCGCGGTGCTGGCGGCTCGCCTGGTGCCAGCCGAGATCGGCGGACGGCTGCGCGGGTACGCCGCTGTCGCGGTGACGGTGCTGCTAGCGCTGGTCCCGCTGTCTGCCGCCGCGTCCCGGCCGAACGCTGCCCCGGCGCTCGGCCCGGCCCCCGGCGACAGCGAATCCGGGCCGACGAGGCCGCTGACCGCCTGGCTGCGGGCACATGGCTACACCTACGGGCTGTCCTCCTACTGGAGCTCCTCGGTCGTCACGCTTGAATCCGGCGGCGACGTCAACGTCCGGGCCATCACGCTGGTGCCGGACGGGGCCGCCCCAGGGGCACATTGGCAGGTCCGGGCACCTGCCTGGGAGGCGAACGCCCTGTGGTACGACCCCGCGCTTCACGACGCCACGTTCGTGGCCGCCTTCCGGACTGGCAGGTACCGGGCGGCAACCTACGAGCGGGCATTCGGCAAGCCGGCGGCCATCTACCCGGTGGGCAGCACCTGGCTGGTCCTGGACTACAAGGCGAACCTGCTCACCCGGCTCCTGCCGAGGATGCCAATGGGCAAGGGGCCGAAGAGCTAGCTTAGCTAGCCCGGCGAGCCTCGACGTAGATGCTGCCGCCGGAGTGGCGGGCGACCTCGATGACGGACGCGGCGAGCGCCACGGGCATGGCGACCACGCCCGCAGCCAGGGCATACAGCCGGAAAGCGGGTCCTTGCGCAGCCTGGCGCGCGTCGGGGCGGCGGATCGCGTCGTACAGGTCAGGATGGCCGGGGAACCGCGTGACCAGGCCGTGCAGCCACCCGAAGAGCACCTGGCCGCCGCGTGAGTAGCTGACCCGCTCGACCTTCAGGCCCAGCGACTCCACCACCGAGACGAGTGCCTCCGGGGTGATGTGCACGAGGTGGCGCGGCACGTCAAGGTGGAGCCACCGGTCGCCGAACACCCGCGCCTGCACGCTGGCGGCGTTGGGCACCGCGATGACGAGGACGCCGCCGGGGGCGAGCAGCGTCGCGGCGTGCCTGAGCGCCTGGACGGGCTGGCGCAGGTGCTCCAGGGAGTGCCAGAAGATGATCGACGACCACTGGCCGTCGATGTCCTCCAGCCGGGCGGCGCGCACGTCCGGGTGATTCGCGGCGGCG
>JAICUO010000334.1 GCA_025935815.1 Streptosporangiaceae bacterium | reverse complement strand
GGCGGGCCGCCCTGGGCCACCGTGCTCAGGAACTCCCAGGTGAGGCCGGCATCCGTGCTGGCGTACAGCTGGATGTTCGTGCTCGCGAACGGGAACGGCTTCGTGAAGTCGAACGGCCAGTAGTTGCACGAGAAGAGCAGTGTGCCCTTCGGCAGGCCGCCGAAGGCACGCGGGAGCTCGTACAGATGCGGCTGCAGATAGATCCCGGCGGGCGCGTCCGCGCCGAGGACGCTGCCCTGCTGCACCCAGGTCTGTCCGTCGTCGTCGCTGCGGTAAAGGGGGAAGGGCGAACTGGCAAAGCTCTGGTAGGTCGCGAGCAGAGGGCGAGGGCGTCCCGGCTGGGCAGTGCGCAGGCGCACCGCGCGTGCGTACGTCAGCCCAGTTCCGTTGTCTGCCACGACATCCACCGGGCCGAACGGAACCACCTTGCACGGCTCCCCGGGGGTCCCCGGCGCTGCGAACGCCGGCCCGGCCAGGCCCACGGACGAAAGGCCCACGACCGACAGTCCCGCGGCGGCGGCACCAACGCTGATGAAGGAACGACGCGACAGCTCGGACGGGCGGGTGACCGAATCGCCGCCGTGCGATTCTCGGCGGTTGTGCACGATTACCTCCTCATTGAAGTAGGCAACCTTGCGGGGCGGACGTCAGGGTCCGCGAGCCGCACAGGGGCAATGACGCGACAGTATCAACAGGTTTCCTGTCGAGACAAGCACGGCTCCGGCCAGAGGGAGCGGCCCCGGCACCGCCCGGCGGGCCATTCTCGCGATGCGCACGACGCGGCGGCGGAAGAACCGTTCCTGGTGGTCCGGAAACTTTCAGCGGCGGGCTGTCGTGTTCAGCCGGGCCATGAGCTCCCGGTTGGCTGATCGGGCGGCGGCGAGTGTCCTGAGGATGGAATCAGCTCACTCAACTTGTGGTTAACGATGCACCGCCTCGCGGAGCTGATTCAACCGCCGGAGACCCACTAGCACCGTTTCGGCGGGGAGACCAAAGTCGATCAGGCACGCCACCTCGTCGACGCCCGCTTCGCGGAACCGGCCGATCGTGGCCTCCGCCTTCGCGACCGTGCCCAGCAGGCCAGCCTCGAAGGCGCGATCGAAGGCGCGGTCGACGAGGAAATCCATGTCCTCGTCGGATATTTGCGACGGATCGACCCGGCCGCCTCCGTCCATCTGGGAGACCATGGTTAGCTCCAGCGCACTGCGTAGGTAGTCGCTCAGCGGTCGGCGTACCAGCTCCCGTGCGGCGTCGTCCGTCTCGTCCAAGTAAGAATGCACCATGAGCACCACATGCCCCGGCTCGCCTTGATAATCGGGACGGGCAGCCAGAGCCTTGCGGTACTCAGTGATCTTCGTCGTCAGTATGCCCAGGTCCTGGTCAAGTAGTAGGTGCGTGAGCACGCCCATACCGAGGGCACCCGCCAGGCGGAACGTCTCCACGCTGCCCAGACTGGTCAGCCAGACCGGCAGATCGGGCTGGACTGGCGGCGGGAAGATCCGAACCTCCTGCAGGTCGCCCGCGCCGTTCGTCGCCGTTACGGTCTCACCGCGCCACAATCGCTGCACTGTTCGTATGTGCTCGGATACCAACTCTCGCCGACCGGGGTAACTCTCCGGCTTAAGGGTGAAATCGCCGGCATGCCACCCCGATGCGAACGATACGCCCGCACGGCCGTGGGAGAGATTATCGACGACCGACCACTCCTCGGCGATCCGCAGTGGGTGATGCAGCGGGGCAACCACACTGCCCGCCCGGATCTGCACCCGCTCAGTAACCGCTGCGATGGCTGCACTAGTTACCGAGGGATTCGGGTAAAGGCCGCCGAAGGGATGGAAATGACGCTCCGGCGTCCACACCGCGGTAAAATTGTTGGCATCGGCGAACCTGGCTCCCTCCAGCAGGAGCCGATACCGGTCGCCATCGGCCGCGCTATCGTCCGCGAAATAGAACAGGCTCAGGTCCATCGCATTCCTCTCCGTATCCTATTTCTCTATGGACTCGCCGCCTACGCCCCCAGAGCGTCCCGTCATTCGCATACGTGGAAACAGCTCTCTAATAACCTTTAACAGGATCACTCGGGGCTATGCGGGTTGTCAAGCCCCATTAAATCGCAATTCATAAGAAGGCGTCAGTTCTGGCGCTGTGCTATAGGGAATGTTCTTCAGCCTCCATCATTTTGCGGCTGGGCGGCTGTGGCTACCGTTGTGCTGGTGCCGCGTTTCGGCCGTGGTGCCTGGTCGCCGGGGTCTGGTTGGCATGGGCGGGCGGCCCGACGGCGTCGGGGCGCAGGCTCCGGCCGCGCTGGCATCGCGCCCCGGGCGGCCGCACCGCATCGGCCATCCGCGAGCAATCCGCGAGCTGGCAGTGGAGATGGCCCGGGATAACCAGGCCGGGGCTACCGGCGCATCCACGGTGAGCTGGCTGGCCTGGGCCACAAGGTGGCGGCATCGACCGTCTGGCAGATCCGCAAGGACGCGGGCGTCGACCCATAGGAATGCGATAGGAAATATACCGGAAATATCATGACACCCGGTTCCGGGCAATGAATTAACGTGATATTTAGTCTTGTTGTGCGTATCAGACCGCGCCTTACTCGCGCGCTTATTGTGCTTACCGTTACCTCTGGGCTTGCAGCGTCCAGCGTGCTGTCCGCCCGCCTGCTCACCGGCAGCGCGGCCGCGGCCACGACGCCGGGGGGCACCCTCTACGTCAATAACGCGGCCCCCGGGCCATGCTCGGACTTCTTCCCCGGCGGCGGGACCCCGGCTCAGCCGTTCTGCACAGTAGGCGCGGCATCGAAGGCCGCCAAGCCGGGCCAGACGGTCATCATCGAGCCGGGCCTGTACCCGCCAGACACGATCTCGGCATCCGGCACAGCCAGCCAGCCGATTACGTTCCTCGGCGCCAGAGACGGAACTAGCCAGCTACTGCCCACGGCCGTCGGAGGTCCGGACCTCAGCCCGCTCGTCGTGGCGGGAGCGCATAACGTTGTCATCAGCGGGTTCGAGGCCTTCCCCGCAGTGGGCGGCCACCACCCCGCCATCAAGGTGACGGGCCCATCGACTGGCGTCACCATCAGCAGTTCTCTCCTCGGGGGAAACACAAGCGTGTTCCCCGGCACCGGGCCTTCCACGGAGCCAGCCATCGAGGTCGACGGGAGTGCCAGTGATGTCACCATCAGCCGTAACTCGATCTTTGGCGGGAAGGGAGTGCAGGTGGACGCCGGGGCATCCGGGGTGGTCGTGACCGGGAACACGCTGAACTCCGGTACTCCTGACCGGGTCTCCAACGTGGTCATCACCGATGCCCCGGGCACCGTCGTGACCGGGAACACGCTAGTGGCCGACTGCGGGCCGAATATCGAGGTGACGGGCGCCTCGCCGGGCACCACCATCGAGAACAACATCATGCAGCCAGGGAACGCGGCTTGTGTCGCCACAGCCTCGGCAATCTCCGGAATCTCGGTCTCGGCCGGATCGGCTGCGCAGACCGTGACCGATTACAACGTGATCAACCCGGGCAGCGGGATCCCCTTGTACGACTGGGGCGGCACGAGCTACTCCAGCCTCACGGACTTCCAGGCGGCGACTGGCCAGGGAGGCCACGACATCGCCAAGGACCCGAAACTGTCGCTGACTGGTGACGACTTCCCGCTTCTCGGCAAGACCAGATGGTACGCCCCAGCGGGCGACTCGCCCGCCCTCGACTCGGCGAACGCGAATGCCCCCGGCGAGCTCATCAGGGACCAGCTCAATAACCCCAGGGCGGATGACCCGGATGTCGTCGACGGCGGGACGGGCTACTTCGACCGCGGCGCGGTGGAACTGCAGGGACCAGTCACTTTCTCGAAAGGAACGGTCGCCAGCAGTGGCTCGCTCACCGTCACGGCGCACCAGGGACTCACCTCGTCTTGGACGACCAACGGGCCAGTCGGCCTTTACGTGTACGACTTCGGCGACGGCTCTTTCCCGATGGTCACGACCGCACCCGGCGACGTCCAGCATGCTTACCGCACGGCGGGCTTCCACCTGGTGAAGTTCACCGGGATCTTCCCGCGCGCCGGCGGCGCGCAGTTCGGCAACAACGCCAACGTGGAAGTGGGCGCGGCCTACACGCCAGTGACGCCGACGCGGATCCTCGACACGCGCAACGGCACCGGGGCCGCCAGGGCGGGAGCGGTCCCGTCGAAGGGGACGCTCACGTTGGCGATCCCGGGCGCCGGCGGCGTGGCGGCCGCCGATATGACCGCGGTCGTCATGAACGTGACGGTGACTCAGTCCGCCAGGAACGGCTGGCTGGCGGCGTTCCCGGCCGGGAGCGCCACGTCCGCGCCGGCAGTGTCCAACCTCAACTTCACCGCGGGCCAGACGGTGGCCAACCTGGTGACCGCCCAGGTCTCCGGAGGGAAGGTCTCCTTCTACAACGGCAGCGGCGGGACGGTCCAGGTGATCGCTGACCTCGCCGGGTTCTACGGGCCGGGCGGGAGCGGCTTCCAGCCGCGGCTGCCGGCTCGGGTGCTGGACACCCGCAACGGGACTGGCGCGGCCACCAGCCCGGTGGCGGCGCATACCCGCGTCCGGCTCAGCCTGGCCGGCAAGGTGCCGGCCGGCACGACCGCCGTGGTGCTGAACGTGACGGCCACCCAGCCCACCCAGAGCGGCTGGCTGGCGGCCTACCCGGACTCAGCCGCGGTACCAGCGACCTCCAGCCTGAACTTCACCCGCGGCCAGACGGTCGCCAACCAGGTCATCGTCTCGCTGAACGGCGGCATCGTCGACCTCTACAACGGGTCCGCGGGCACTGTGCACGTCGTCGCGGACCTGGACGGCGACTACGCGGCCAGCGCGCCGGACCTGTTCGTCCCGTACGGGCCAACTCGGATCACCGATACGCGCGCCACGAGCTCGCCCCTGCCCGCCAGCACCGGGCGCTCCTACCCGGCGGCGTACCTCAACGACGGCTGCTCCCCGGCCTGCCCGCTGCCCGCCGCGGTGGTGGACAACGTCACCGTGACCCAGTCGCAGCACGATGGGTACCTGACCGTGTACCCCAGCGGGCAGCCCCGGCCGGGCACTTCCAGCCTCAACTTCCGGGCCGGCCAGACAGTGCCGAACCTGGTGACCACCCAGGCCGGCAACGGCAACGTCACCTTCTACAACGCCAGCGGCGGGACGGTCCAGCTCATCGTCGACGAGTTCGGCTACTTCATCCCCGCCACGCCCTGACCAGCGGATGCGCCCGCAGGCTGAATGCACGCACCGTCCCCGGTCAGCTATTTTCGGCATCCGCGAGTGAGTCTCCCGCGCTGATGAGGGTGGTGCGGACCTGGTCGGCGCCGGGGTGGTGGATGTCGTCGTAGATGGCCAGTGCCTGCCGCCAGGCCTGGCGGGCCTGCGGCAGGTCGCCGGCGGCGTGGCGGGCATCGCCCACGTGGGTGAGTATTTCGGCTTCTGAGTAGCGGTCGCCGCGGTCGCGGCACAGGCCGAGCGCTACTTCGAAATGGGCGATGGCCCGGGCGGGGTCGCCGAGGTGGAGCTCGACGTAGCCGAGGGTGTCCCGTGCGTTGTACTCGAAGTCGCAGCCGCCGAGCTCGGCGATCAGGGCCAGTGACTGCTCGCTGAAGCCGCGGGCACGCTGGTAGTGGCCGAGCAGGGCGTGGCACCAGGCGACGCCGTTGAGCACCCGAGCCTGTCCAGGCTGGTCGCCGGTGGCCTGGTAGAGGCGGAGCGCCTGTTCGGCGTGGCCGAGGGCGTCGGCAGGCCGGCCCTGGAGCTCGGCCAGCCGTGACAGGCCCTGATGGGCCAGGGCCTGGCCGGTGCGGTTGCCGAGGCGCTGGTAAAGCGGGAGGCAGCGCTCCAGGTCAGCGCGGGCCTGATCATAATCACCGGTATTGGCGCAGGCGTTTCCCAGGGCGCGCAGGGACATGGCCTGCCCGAGCGCGTCATCAAGGCGGGTCGCGGCGGCCACGGCGCGGGCCAGCATGGTCAGTCCCTCATGCGGGTAGCCGCGCCGGTACAGGTAGTCAGTCATCGCGCAGGGCAGCTGCCAGGCATGGCTGTCCGCCGCCAGGTCGCCGGCGAGGGTGACGACGGCGACTAGCACCTGGTGCTCGGCGTTGAACCACGCCAGCGCCTGCTGGTGATCGGCGAGCCGCTCGGGAGCGGCACCCGGCCTGGGCCGGGCGAGGCTAACTGCCTCTCTGCCCGGGCGCAGCAGGAGGGCGGCGCGTGCGGCGGTGTGCAGGTAGTGGTCCAAGGCCCGGCCGATGGCGGCGTCGCGGTCGGGCTGGCTGTCGCACTGGCGGGCCTGGGCGGCGGCGTAGGCGCGCAGCAGGTCGTGGAAGGCGTACCTGCCCGGCGCGTGCTCGGTGATCAGGCAGGCGCGGGCCAGCTCGCGCAGCAGCTGGCGGACCTGCGGCTCGTTCGCTGCGGCGAGGCTGGCGGCGGCGCGAACGCTGATGTCCGGGCCTGGGTGCAGGCCCAGCAGCCGGAACATCCGTGCCGCGTTGGCGCTGAGCTGGCGGCAGGACCAGGAGAACACCGCCGCGACGCTGGCGGCCGCCTCACCGGCGTCCAGGACGTCCAGGCGGCCGTCTGCGTCACGCAGCTCACCGGCCAGAGCAGTGAGTGAGATGCCGGGGCGGGCGGCGGCCCGGGCAGCGGCGACCGCCAGCGCCAGCGGCAGGCACGCGCACAAGCGCGTGATCTCCCCGACCGCGTCCGGCTCGGCGGCGGCCCGGTCACCGCCGATGCGGGCGGTGAGCAGTTGCACGGCTTCGTCATGGGGGAGGAGGTCCAGGGTGAGCAGCCGGGCGCCATCGGCGGCGGCCAGCCCGACGAGCTGGCTGCGGCTGGTAATGATGACCAGGCTGGCCGGGCTGGCCGGCAGCAGCGGCCGGACCTGGGCTTCGTCGTGGGCATTGTCGGCCACGATCAGGATCCGCTTGTCGGCCAGGAGGCCGCGGTACAGGCTCGCCTGGGCGTCTGCGCCCGGCGGGATGCGCTCGGGCGGCACGGCGAGCGCGTCGAGGAACCCGCGGATGGCCTCGGCGGGGGCAACTGGGCTGCCGGACGGGTCGAAGCCGCGCAGGTTCACGTACAGCTGCCCGTCCGGGAACCGGTCGGCTACCTGGTGCGCCCAGTGGATGGCCAGCGCGGTCTTGCCTACTCCGGCGGTGCCGCCGATCGCGGAGATCACCACGGTGCCGCCGTCCCGTGCTCCCCCCGCGTCCAGCAGGCAGGCCAGGAAGTCCAGCTCGGCCTTCCGCCCAGTGAAGTGCCGCACCGCAGAGGGGAGCTGCCGCGGCACCGGCAGGCTAGCTCCCGGGCCCGGGGAGGGTTCGCCACCGCAGGCGGGGGCGGCCGTCGCTGCCCTGCGGGCAGGCCGGGAGCCGACGCTGGCCATGAATTCTTCCCTGACTTCGCCGCGCAACTCTAGGGCATCAGCCAGACGGCGCACTGTGTCCGGATGCGGCCAGCGCGCCCGGCCCCGCTCCAGGTTCCCGATGGTGCGGACCGTCAGCCCCGATCGCTCCGCCAGCTCCTGCTGGGACATGCCAGCCAGCCGTCGGCAACTGGCCAGCCGCTCACCGAGTCTCCGGCCGTCTTCAGCCATCCAGCGCTCCCGCGGTCATGGCAGCCTCCCGGTCCCCGCTCGGGCTAGCTCCCGGCGACCGGGGACCGGAGACCCCCAGAATACGGCAAGCAGACCCAACCCCCACCGTGGCCCCGGCGCCCCGCGTCCGCGCGCCGGGTTCAGCAGTGGGCGGCCCACAGCCCGGCCGGGCCGCGGGGCGGGGGCGGTAACGGCATCCCATGCCCGCAGTATAAAACCATTCGGGATAGCACCACTAGCCTTAATCCACCGACCGCCGCGTCGCTGACCGTCGGCCGCCGGCCCGTCCCAGGGCTACACCGGTGTAGGTCGGTTCAGTCGCCGGTCTCTATCAGCGTCGCCGACACATCAGCGTCGCCGACACGCGGCCTGGGTCCTGTGCCTGCCCGACGGCGGTGCGCACGTGGCTGGCTGCGCAGGATACTGCCTGGAACAGATTGTCGGTGCGGCCGGGGAGTCGGCTGGACGGCCCAGGGCTCGTGCCCGTCTTACCGCCTGCCGCTGCGCAGCGAAGGCGGAGCCGCTGATCCACCTGGTCTAGACCAATCGGACCGAATCGGCCAGCAGCGCGGGTCGGGCCGGCCGCCGGCCGGCGGATTAAGGCTAGTGGTGCTATCTCGAATGGTTTTATACTGCGGGCATGGCATGCCGTTACCGCTCTCGCCCTGCGGCCCGGCCGGGCTGTCGGCCGCCCACTGCAGAGCCCGGCCCGCGGGCGGAGGGCGCGGGGGTCAGGGTGGGGGTGCTAGGGCCGGTGCGGGCTTGGCGGGCCGGCCGGCCGCTGCCGCCGGGTCCGGCCCAGCGGCAGCTCGTGCTGGCCGTGCTGGCGCTGCGGGCCGGGACCGGAGTGCTGCTGGGGGAGCTAGTGGACGCGCTGTGGGAGCAGGCCCCGCCCAGCGCGGTCAACACCGTGCACAAGCACGTCGCCGCGCTGCGCCAGGCGCTGGAGCCGGGCGGCCCGCGCGGCGGGCGGCTGCTGGCCACCGTGGCCGGGGGGTATGAGCTGCGGCTGGACGGCG
>JAICUO010000935.1 GCA_025935815.1 Streptosporangiaceae bacterium | reverse complement strand
CGTCCAAAATGCGCTGAATATCCGATTCACTCGCCGGCGGGCAGCCCCCTGAGCCCCGGCCCGCCGCGAGTGCCGTCAGTTATGCCGCGTATCGCGGCATAACTCACGGCACTCGCGATGATCATGACGCGAGCGGCCATCCCGCGACGTCACCGTGGCCCCGGATGCCCCCGCAGCATCGCCAGCAACAGATCGCCACGCGCTGTTGTAGTACTAGCCTCCGCTATTCAGCAGTGACGGGGAGGCGGGCGGGTTAGCGGCTTTCTGGTGTTGTGGCCTGCGCTTTCACCTGGTCGGTGTTCTGGAGGCGGCGCACCTTATAGGTGGCGGACGATGGGAGTGTCACGGAAAAGCGAAGGGCCGGCCGCGAAGCGGCCGGCCCTTCGGGGTTGAGCAGCGAAGAGCGCCCGGGTCTGAGAGATTCGCGGTTACCACACGCACGTTTCCCCGGACTGGAGCGCTCTTCGCCATGCAGCATAACGGGTGGGACCATGCCCTGAGGGTCACCGCAGCGGGAGCCGGGCTGGTCGGTCACGCCGGGGCGCTCCTGCTCCGCAAGGCCGCCGACCAGGCCGGGCTCACCGCGCAGCTGAGCGCGGCCGTGGAGGAGAAGGGCCGCTCGCCGCGGCTCGACCGGGGGCTGGTCCTGGTCTCGCTGGCCGTCGCGATCGCGCTCGGCGCCACCAGCATGAGCGACATCGCCCTGCTCGCGCACCTGGCCCCGGTGCTCGGGGACGCCCCCAGCGGCCCGACGGCCCGCCGTGCCCTGGAACTGGCCGGGTCCCCGCGCATGCTCGACCGCATCGCCAGGGCCAGGGCGAAGGCCCGCGAGCACGCCTGGAGCCTGATCGAGAAGACCCCGGCCGGGTTCCCCTGGCTGGCCGTCGCGGGCAAGACACTGACGGGGTGGCTGGTCATCGACATGGACGCCACGCTCGTCACCGCCAGGTCGGACAAGGAAGGAGCCGCGCCCACCTGGAAGAAATCCTACGGCTTCCACCCGCTCGCCGCCTGGTGCGCGAACACCCGCGAGTGCCTGAACATGCTGCTGAGACCCGGTAACGCCGGGTCGAACACGTTCACCGACCACGAACAGGTGCTGGCAGCGGCACTGAAGCAGGTCCCCGCCCGGTTCCGGCGGGCCGTCCTGGTCCGCGTCGACGGGGCCGGCGCCAGCCACGACCTCATCGGGCACCTCCTTTCCCTGTCCTCCCCGCGGAAGAAAGTGCTGTTCACCTGCGGCTGGACCATCATGCCCGCCGACGAGGACGCCATCCGCAGCCTCCCCGCCGGGGCATGGCAGCCCGGCGCCGCCCAGGACGGCGCCGCCGAGGAAGGCAAGGACGTCGCCGAGATCACAGGCCTGACGGCCAGGGCCGCGAACTGGCCCGGCGGCCTGCGCTGGATCGTCCGGCGGGTCAAGCCGTCCCGCCGCCAGGCGCGCAACCTCACCGCCTACGAGAAGGAAACCGGCTGGCGGTACAACATCATCTGCACGAACATCCCCGACGCCGGCATCGCTGGCGTCCCCGGCAGTCACCACCCCCAGTACATCGACGTCCTGCACCGTGAGCACGCCGTCGTCGAGACCGCCGGAGTCCGCACCGCCAAGGCCATGGGCCTGCGCAACCTCCCCTCCAAGACCTGGCAGGTCAACGCCGGGTGGGTCCTCGCCGCGAACATCGCAGCCGACCTCGCCGCCTGGACAAGGCTCCTCGGCCACCGCGACAACGAGGAACTAAGGAACGCCGACCCGGACACGCTCCGCTACCGGATCTGGCACCTGCCCGCCCGGCTTGCCTCCCACGCCCGCCGGCGCACCCTCGCCATCAGCGCCAGCTGGCCATGGGCGCAAGCCTTCCTCCACTGCTGGCAGCAGCTCTGCGCCCTGCCCCCACTGACCTGACCAGCACGAACCGTTCCCGCAACACGGAAGGAGGCCACGCCGGCACGGTCGGAGCCGGTGCTCACCCGGGCACACCGGGCGCTGCACCCACCGCCGCCCCCGAGGCAAACGGACATGAAGTCAAAAAACAGACTCCAGCGCAATCAGTAACCGGACCTCACGATGCCTGAACGATTGAGGTTAGGGGGTTTCGGGGGTGTTTCGCGATAAGCGAACGGGTATATCACATGTTCACAAGCTCTGACTGCCGACCCGGCCCGGGGGGTGCAGCGCATGAAAGT
>JAICUO010000827.1 GCA_025935815.1 Streptosporangiaceae bacterium | reverse complement strand
TACATCCGGGAACGGGCGGCCGGCGAGTCGTCCGGGGCCTACCTGCTGTCGAAGATCCTCGTCCTCGGCGTGATCTGCGTCATCCAGTCGATCATCTTGTTCGGCATCGGCCTGGCCCCGTCGTTCGGGAAGCTGCCGCACTCCGGCTCGGTGCTGCCGCCGCTGGCGGAACTGCTCCTGGCCATGATCGTGCTGTCGATCGTGTCGATGACGCTGGGCCTGGTCATCTCCGCCCTCGTGCCAACCAACGAGATAGCCATGCCGATCCTCGTCGGCATCACGATGGTCCAGGTCGTGCTGTCCGGCGGCGTCTTCGCGGTCGCCTCCACGGTGGGCCTGGCGCAGGTCGCCTGGCTGGCCCCGTCCTTCTGGGGACTGAACGCGCTCGCCTCCACATCAGACCTGAACCACATCTGGATTCAAGGGCCGGGGACCAAGCCCATCGGCTGGTGGGACCACACCGCGTCCGCGTGGGGCAGTGATATCGGCGCGCTGATCGCGCTGGCGGTGGTCTTCACGGTCATCGCCTGGTGGCGGCTCGGCAAGCTCAGCCCCGGCCGTCGAAAGTAATAACCTCGGCTCCTGCGCAGGGTGGCGTCTCCTCAAGGGGAGGCGCCACCGTCGTTTCCCGGGGGAGCGGGTTGCTGACCGCCCCGCCAGGGAACAACGTGCCGGGTCTGGCAGCTTGTAAAGCGTCGTGAAAGGTGCCATTCCGGTCAAAGTCGCCGTCAGTGTCGTATTCGTGTCATCGATGTTCATGAGCATCATGGATTCGACAGTTGTCAATGTGGCGCTACCGACTCTCAGCCGGAGTTTCGGGGTGCCGCTGGCGTCGGTGAGCGGAGTGGTGACCGCGTACCTGGTGACGCTGGCCGTGGCGATGCCCGCCTCGGGGTGGCTGGGCGACCGGTTCGGGGCCAAGGCCGTGATGATCGCCTCGGTCGGCTTGTTCACGCTTGCCTCGGCGCTGTGCGGGCTGGCGACGTCGCTGCCGGAACTGATCGGGTTCCGCGCGCTGCAGGGCATCGGCAGCGGCGTGTTCGTCCCCGTCGGGATGGCGATGCTCTTCCGCACGTTCCCCCCAGCCGAGCGGATCCGGGCCAACCGGTACCTGATGGTCCCGACGCTGATAGCCCCCGCAAGCGGCCCCGTGATCGGCGGAGCGCTGGTCACCGGCCTGTCGTGGCGGTGGATCTTCTACGTCAACCTCCCCATCGGCCTGGCCGCGCTGGCGTTCGGCCTGCTGTGCCTGCCGGGCGGCTCGGAGCATCCAGCGGGCCGCTTCGACCTGCCCGGGTTCCTGCTGGCGGCCGCGGGCTTCCCGCTGTTCATGTACGCGCTGTCCACCGGCGCGACGTCCGGGTGGGGATCGCCGGCGGTGGCGGGCACCGGGGTGCCCGGCCTGCTGCTGCTCATCGCGTTCCTGGCGGTCGAGCGCCGGGCCGCCGAGCCGATGCTGCGCCTGCGGATCTTCTCCGACCGGCTCTTTCGCATCACGGACATGCAGCTCACCGTGGCCAGCGCGGGCTTCATGGGAACGCTGTTCCTGGCCCCGCTCATGCTGCAGAACGGCCTTGGCTTCTCCGCGCTGCACTCCGGCCTGTCCACGTTCACCGAGGCGCTCGGCGGCATGACCGGCGTGCAGGTCACCACGCGCCTGTACAAGAAGATCGGGCCACGGCGGCTGGTGACCGGCGGGATGCTCGGCACCGTCGTCACGATCGGCGGGATGTCGCTGGCCGGCCCGTCCAGCGCGCCCGGGCTGGTCCCGGTGCTGATGTTCGGGACCGGGTGCTGCTTCGGGTTCGCGATGGCGCCATCGCAGACCGCGAACATGGCGACCGTCTCCGCCGCCGACACCGGGCACGCGTCCACGTTGCTCAACACCATGCGGCAGGCCGGGGCGGCGGCCGGCGTCGCGCTGCTGGGCACGGTGCTCACCGTCTCGCACGCGGGCCGCGGCGACCTGGCCGGATTTCGCCTGTCGTTCCTGACCGCCGCCACGCTCATGCTGCTCGGCGCGATATTCGCCACGTTCGTGCGAGACAGCGACGCTATCGCCACGATGCGCGACGGCGGCCCCGACGAGCCGGCCGCCGACCCCTATCCGGAGGCCGCGTAGCCGGCGGCATTTGCCGGTCAACCAGCACCGCCGCGTAAGCTTCCCCCGTGACAGCTACCACCCGGGGCGGCGACCCCCACGGAGTGTCCCATCCGCGGGGAAGTGATGACGACGCCCTCGGCAGCGCCGTGGCCCGCGCGATGCTCAGCCGGTTCCCGCTGATCGACGGGCACAATGACCTGCCGTGGGCGATCCGCGAGGCTCACGGGGAAGCAAGCCTGGAGGCCGCGGTCGCCGCCGCCGCCGTCGACAAGCACGCGCCCGCGTTCCACACGGACATCCCCCGCCTGGTCGAGGGCGGCGTGGGCGGCCAGTTCTGGTCCGTTTACGTGCCGGGTACCCTGGCGGCCGACGAGGCGGTCCGGGTGACCCTCGAGCAGGTCGACCTGACCCGCCGGCTCATCGACGCCCACCCGTCCCGGTTCCAGCTGGCGCTGACCGCCGACGACGCGGAGCAGGCGTTCCGGGCCGGCCGGATCGCCTCGCTGCTCGGCGCGGAGGGCGGCCACTCAATCGGCGGGTCCCTCGGGGTCCTGCGATCCCTGCACGCGCTCGGCGTCCGGTACATGACGCTGACTCACAACCAGAACGTCGGCTGGGCTGATTCGGCGACCGACGTGCCCGACGCGGGCGGGCTGAGCGGCTTCGGCCGCGACGTCGTCGCCGAGATGCAGCGCCTGGGCATGCTCGTCGACCTGTCGCACGTCGCGGTCACCACGATGCACGACGCCCTCGACGTGGCCGCGGCGCCGGTGATCTTCTCCCACTCGAGCGCCCAGGCAGTTTGCGACAGCCCGCGTAACGTTCCCGACGACGTGCTGGTTCGCCTGGCCGCCAACGGCGGCGTGTGCATGGTCGCGTTCGTGCCGGCGTTCGTCTCGCAGGAGTGCGCGGACTGGCTGACGGGCCTGAAGAAGGAGGCCGAGCGCCGCGGCATCGACCCCAGGGACCTGGCTGGCGTCTTCGCCATCCACCAGG
>JAICUO010000967.1 GCA_025935815.1 Streptosporangiaceae bacterium | reverse complement strand
GGTGAACCAGTGCGAGGACCAGATGGGCCTGCGGCCCGGGATGGAGGCCGTCTTCGGGCTGCACCACCTGGCGCACGCGCACAACGCGGAGGTGCGCGGCGACTCGCTGGCCGGGCTGGACGCCCGCGGGATGAAGAAGGCAGCGGAGTGAAGACGGCAGGCCCATGAGGGCAGCTGCGTAATGGCAGGCGCCACGGAATCGTTCCGTACCGAGGTCCGGGACTGGCTGGCCGCGCACGTGCCGGCCGCGCCGCTGCCGTCGATGGATACCGCGGCGGGGTTCGAGCGGCACCGGGAGTGGGAGCGCGAGCTGGCCGCGGCCGGGCTGGCGGTGGTCTCCTGGCCGGCCGCCTACGGCGGGCGGGGCGCGTCCCTGCTGGACTGGCTGGCGTTCGAGGAGGAGTACTACGCGGCCGGCGCCCCGGCCCGGGTCGGGCAGAACGGCCTGCTGCTGCTCGCCCCCACCCTGTTCGCGCACGGCACCCGGCCCCAGCGGGACCGGCTGCTGCCGCCCATGGCCCGCGCCGACGAGATCTGGGCGCAAGCCTGGTCCGAGCCCGACGCCGGCAGCGACCTGGCCGCGATCCGCGCCCGCGCCGTCCGCGCCGATGGCGGCTGGCTGCTGTCGGGGACCAAGACGTGGAGCTCGCGCGCCGCCTTCGCCGACCGCGCGTTCGGGCTGTTTCGCACCGACCCCCCAGAACGTAGTGGCGCCGGCGCGCGGCATCACGGCCTGACGTACCTGCTGTTCCCCCTGCGCGCGCCCGGGGTGATGGTCCGGCCGATCCGTCAGCTGTCCGGCGAGGCCGGGTTCGCCGAGATCTTCCTGGACGAGGTGTTCGTGCCCGACTGCGACGTCGTCGGGGAACCCGGCGACGGCTGGCGGATCGCGATGAGCACCGCCGCGCATGAGCGCGGGCTGTCGCTGCGCAGCCCCGGGCGGTTCCTGGCGACCGCCAGGCGGCTGGCCCGCCTGTGGCGGGAGGCCGGCGATCCCTCCGATACCGCGATCGCGCACCGGGTCGCCGACGCGTGGATCGGCGCGCGCGCCTATCACCTGCACACGATGGCCACCGCCGCGCGGCTCGCCGAAGGCGGGACCGAGGCAGCCACCCCGCCCGGGGCCAGGCCGGGGGCGGAAGCGAGCATGGGGAAGGTGTTCTGGTCCGAGCTCGACCTGGCCATCCACGAGACCGCGCTTGACCTGCTCGGCCCGCACGCGGAGCTACGCGGGGACGGCTGGCTGGCGGGGTACCTGTTCGCCCTGGCCGGCCCGATCTACGCGGGCACCAACGAGGTCCAGCGCACGGTGATCGCCGAGCGCGTGCTGGGCCTGCCCCGGTGAGCGCGCTGGGGGGACGGAGCACCCCGGCCGCGGCGGGTGAGTTCGCCGCGAGCCTGCACGACATGCTCAGCGCGGCCGACGTCCCCGCCACAGCGCGGCGGTGGGCGGCCGGGGATCGCGCGCCCGGCCTGGCGCTGTGGCGGCGGCTGGCCAGCCTCGGGGTCACTGGCCTGGCCGTGCCCCGGAAGCAGGGCGGCCTGGAGGCCAGCCCCGCCGACCTGGTGGCGGCCTGTGCGGAGCTCGGCCATCACGCGGTGCCCGGACCGGTGGCGGAATCGGTCGCGGCCGTGCCCGCGCTGCTGGGCGCCCTCAGCGAGGTCTCCTCGCCGCCGGCCGGCCCGCGCGTGCCCGGGCACTGGCTCGCCGCGCTGGCCGCCGGTGACCTGATCGCGACCCTGGCCATGCCGCCGTGGCTGCCGTTCGCCGCCGACGCCGAGGCCGCCGGCCTGGTCCTGCTCGCCGAGGGCGGCGTGGTGCGGGTGGCGGGCGCGGGGCAGCGGCACCGTTCGGTTGACGCGGCCCGCTCGCTGTCGGCGGTGACCGGCGGTGAGG
>JAICUO010000208.1 GCA_025935815.1 Streptosporangiaceae bacterium | reverse complement strand
TCGTGCCGCCGACCTCGCAGAACCAGCGGGCGATCGAGGCTGACCTCCGCGATTTCGCGCAGGCCCGGCTGGACCTGCCGACCGACCGGCTGACCTGGGAGTGCGAGCAGGCGGTACGCAGCTACGACCCGTGCATCTCCTGCGCGACGCATTTCCTGGACCTGCGGGTGAGCCCGTCATGAGGCTGGTCATCGGCATCGGCAACCCCGACCGCGGCGACGACGCCGTCGGCCTGGCCGTGGCCCGGCGGGTACGGGAGGCGGCGCCTGCGGACGTCACTGTGACGGAGCTGGACGGCGACCAGCTGAAGCTGCTGGACGCGTGGGACGGCGCCGGCGAGGTCTACGTGGTGGACGCGGTCTGCTCCGGCGGCCGCCCCGGCGCCACCTACCGCTTCGACGCGTCAGGCCCGCTGGGCACCCGCTTCGCGCACCGCGGGACGCACACGTTCAGCCTCGCCGAGGTCATCGAGCTCGCCCGCGCGCTGCGACGGCTGCCGACCCGGCTGGCCGGCTACGGCATCGAGGCCGCGACGTTCACGCTCGGCGCCGGCCTGTCCCCCGAGGCGGAGGCCGCCGCCGGCGCGGTGGCCGGCCAGATCCTCGATGAGCTGACGGGAGGCGGGCCGCGATGTGCCTGGGAACAGTCGGCGTGATCACCGAGGTCCGCGACGACGACGGCGTCCCGATGGCGCTCGTCGAGACCGGCCCGGCCCGTGCGGTGCCCGCGTGCCTGCTCACCTGCCCGCAGGCCGCCGTGGGCGAAACGGTGCTCGTCCACTGCGGTTACGTGCTCAAAGTCCTCCAGGAGTCGTCATGAGAACCCGCGCGGGCCTCGCCCTCGCCTTCACCGCCGCGGTCATCAGCGGCTTCGCCGTCTACGTCAACTCCTACGGGGTGCGCGCGTTCGGCAACGCGACCGCCTACACGACCGCGAAGAACCTCGTGGCCGCCCTCATACTCCTCGCCGCGCTGGCGGCGGCGAGCGCGGCCTCCACCCGGGAGGGCTTCACCAGGCCGCGGACCGGTCCGCACTGGGCGGGGCTGGCGGCGGTGGCGGTCATCGGCGGCAGCGTGCCCTTCGTCTTGTTCTTCCAGGGCCTGTCGATGGTGTCCGCCGCCAGCGGCGCGTTCACTTACCACACGCTGGTCATCTGGGTGGCACTGCTCGCCGTGCCGCTGCTGCGCGAGCGGTTCACCGGCTGGCACGCGGCGGCGATCGCCGCGCTCGTGTGCGGGCAGGCGCTGCTCGGCGGCGGTACCGGGACCTTGCGCGCCTCCGAAGGCGAGATGATGATCCTCGCCGCCACGCTCTTGTGGGCCGCGGAGGTGATCGTCGTCAAGCGCCTGGTGCGCGACCTGTCCCCGCTCACCGTCGCGGGCGCCCGGATGGGTGGCGGCGCGGCCCTCCTGCTCTGCTGGACCCTCGCCACGCACGCGGACGCGCTCGTCACCGCAGGCTGGCACCAGTGGCTGTGGGCGCTGGCGACCGGCCTGATCCTGGCCGCTAACGTCGGCGCCACCTACGCGGCGCTCGCCCGGATCGGGGCGATCGACGTGACCGCGATCGGGGTGTCCGGCGCGATCATCACCGCGCTGCTGCAAGGCACGCCGGACTGGGCGGGGGTGGCGCTGGTGCTGGCCGGCACCGCGCTGGCCCTGCTGGCCGCACGATCCCGGCCCGCCCTGGCCAGCCTCCAGTGAACGGGGACGGGGTGGAGACCGGCGGGTGCTGCGCGGGCGCGCTGCTGTTCGCCCGCTACGCGTTCCCGCCAAACGACCGGGGCCTGTGCGGGCCGGATGACCGCGCCGCGCTACGGGGGCATGTCGCGGCCGGCGTGGCCGGCCCGGGCCTGGTGAACCTGGCCCGCGGGTTCGACGGCGCCTGGCCCTACCTGCAGCTGATCGCGGCGGCCAACCGGATCGCCGACCCGCTGGAGCGCCGCGTGGTCGAGGCGTACTGGGTGGGCAACCGCCTCCTGGACAACGTGCGGATATCGGATTACGGGGCGTTCCTCGATGAGCGATTCCGCGGCCGCGCCGGGCGCGACTGGGAGAACATCGCCCGCGCCCTCCCCCTGGGCGCGGTCCCGCACCACAGCTTCCACGTGTTCGGCGTCTACCCGTGGGCCGGCCTGCTGCGCGCGGGCCGCGCCGACCCGGCCCTGCATGTCCTCGACCACTGCCGGATCAGCTGGGGCCAGGTCATCACCACCGATCCCCTCGCCGTGCTCCAGCGCCCGCTCACCTGGGACGGGCGAATGCTCAGCCTCGGCCCGGCCGCGCCTGTCCCGGTCGCCGCCGGGTTCATTACCGGCCTGCAACGAGGTGACTGGGTGAGCGTGCACTGGGACTGCGTCTGCGACCGGCTCACCCCGTCCCAGCTGAGGGCCTTGCGCCGGTACACCGCGCGCCACCTGCGCCTGGCCAGCGCCGAGCTG
This sequence comes from Streptosporangiaceae bacterium, assembly GCA_025935815.1. Lineage (GTDB taxonomy): Bacteria > Actinomycetota > Actinomycetes > Streptosporangiales > Streptosporangiaceae > Trebonia. Next base: position 9,265 of record JAICUO010000208.1, on the reverse strand, counting down.
GTGCCCTAGCGCCTACCGGCGGCGGCCCACCACCCAGGCGGTGGCCGCCCACGAGGCAAGGGTCCACGCGCCGAGCACGCCGTAGGCCAGCGCCGTGTCGTGAACCAGGCCGCGGGTCACTGACGCGCGCAGCACCTCGGCGAGGTAGTAGACGGGCAGCACCCGGTGCACGTCGGCCAGCCACAACGGCAGGCGGCTGATCGGGAACTGCACCGGGGAGAAGATCAGCACGATGAAGATCAGCGCGTTCACCAGGGCGTTGGTCACCACGGGGCGGGCGATGAGGAGGGCCAGGCCGAAGCCGACGGACGTGGCCATCAGCGAGGACAGCAGCAGCGCGGGCACGGCCATCGGTGACACGGTGAGGGTGATGCCGTACCGCCAGTCGGCGAGCGCGAGGGTCACCACGATGCCGGGGAGGGCCAGCAGGGTGAACACGGTGACGGTGGACGCCACCGCGGCGGACCGGGGCGCGGGCAGGGACCAGATGAAGTCCCAGGTGCCGCCCAGCTGGCGTTCGGTGACCATCATGGTGACCCCGATGATCCCGGCCGTCATGACCGCCAGGGCGGGCGAGCCGCTGACGATGAACACGGCAGCTCCCCGGGGCAGGTGCCCGAGGTAGAAGCCGTAGATGATCGCCATGCCCGCGCCGAACATCACCTGCATGAGCAGGAACATGGGCAGCAGGTTGCGCTGCGCGGCGAGGTCGAACCGCAGCATCGCGGCGTAGCTGGCGGCCCAGTGGCCCGGTCCTCGCCGGATAGGGAATGCGATCGTGACCATGGCCTTACCCCCGCCTTCCCTGCGCCCACGCCACCACGAGCGCGGACGCCGCCGCCCACGCCGCCACCACGGCATAGGCGCGCGGTACCCCGTCCGCGAAGCCCGGGACGAGCGCGGACCGGGTGATCGTCGCCATCGAGCCGAACGGCAGCCACTGATTGACGCTGGCCAGCCAGCCCGGGAGCTGCCCCGCGGGGAAGTTGACGGGGCTGAACCCGGTCATCACGAAGATCAGCGTCACGCTGATCAGGTTCGCCGCCATGGGCTGGGTCACGCCGTGGGCCACCGCCAGGCCCATCAGGACGCCGGTGAGGCAGGTCAGCAAGACCGCCGGGATGACCATGGGCGTGATGGCCAGGTGCAGGTGGTACCGCGCCAGCCCGGCGAGCAAGGTGAGCACGACGGGGGGCAGCGCGGTGGCAAGGGCCACCGTGTACCAGGCCAGCGCGGCGGCGCTGCGCGGCACCGGGAGCGCCTGCAGGAACTCATAGCTGCCCTGCATCCTCTGCTGCGCGACCAGTTGCGGCTCGAAGATGAGCCCGACGGTGATGAGGTTCATCACTGGTGCCCCGGTGGAGACGAACACGGCGGCCGACTGCGGCATGTCGGCGAACAGCAGCCCCATCCCGTAGACGAACCCGGCGCCCTGCAAGATGAGGACGCAGCTGAGCACGGGCAGGTACAGCCGGAGGCTCGCGATGTCCCAGGCGGCCATCCGCCCGTACCCGCGCAGCCAGCGCTCGGGCGGCGCCGGGCGGCGCATCGCCGGGCCGGGGGCCGCGATCATGGTCATCGCCGGCCCGCATCTTCGTGGCCGGAGGCGTGCCCGGTCAGCTCGATGTAGGCGTCCTCTAGTGAGGTGGCGCCGAGAGCGTACTCCTCGGCGACACCGGAGGCGACGGCCTCCTGCGCCCACTTGATGCCGTCGGGCGCGTCCGGCTCGTCGAGCACCGCCATGAGCGTGCGCCCGGCCAGCCGGGCGCGCCGCGCGAACGGCGGGGCCTGGGGAGCATCGCGGCCAGGCGCGATCATCAGCTGGAGCCTCAGGTGGCCCCGGTCGGCCGCCTTCATCGCCGATGGGGTGCCCTCGGCCAGGAGCCGCCCGTTATCGATGATCGCCACCCGGTCGACGGCCTTCTCGGCCTCCAGCACGTTGTGGGTGACCAGCAGCACGGCGATGCCCCGGTCGCCCAGTTCGCGAACCTGCTGCCACAGCATCCGGCGGCGCAGCGGATCGACGTCGTTGGTCGGCTCGTCCAAGATCACCAGGCGGCCCGGGCACACCGTCACCATGGCGAACCCGACGAGGCGCTTCACCCCGCCCGACAGCCCGATGCCGCGCTTGCCTCGCCACTCGCCGAGGTCGAGTGCCTCGATGAGCTCGTCGGCCCGCTTCTCGACCTCGGCGCGCTTCCCGCCCCGCACCCGGCCGCACAAGACGATCGCCTCCCGGGCGCGGAAGGAGTCGATCGGCACCTGCGCCTGCGGCAGGTAGGAGCACAGCTGCCGGGCCGCCGCCGGGTCTGCCAGGAGATCGTGCCCGCCCAGCGAGATCTGCCCCGACGTCGGCTTGAGCAGGCCGATGACCTGCTTGACCAGGGTGGTCTTGCCGGCGCCGTTCGGGCCGAGCAGCCCGTAGACCTCCCCCGGCGCGACGTGCAGGGAGATCCCGTCGTTGGCCCGCACGCCGTTGGCGTACACCTTCGTGACCGCCCGCGCGCGGAAAGTCCAGCCGTCGTCGCGGTTTCCGGTCACCGGACCCGTCGTACCCATGGCCGCAGGATGACGCCGCCGGGCCGGGCCTGGTAGGGACCTTGGCCACCGACCGCCCCGACAACCGTCACCCACGGGGGGATCTCAGGCGGCCGGGGAAGGCAAGGGCGGCGACGGGCCCGGGGGGGTGACCGTGGGGCTGACCGTCGCGGACGGCGTGCCGCTATCGGTCGGGGTCGGTGACGCCGGAGAGACCGTCGGGGTCGCCGTGTCGGTGGGGGTCACCGTTGGCGTCGGAGTTGGGGTCGCTGTCGGCGTGGTTGCGGGGGCCGGCGTCGTTGGGGCCGGCGTCGTTGGGGCCGATGCCGGGGTGGCCGGCCGCGCCGGGGTGGATGTTGTGGCGGGCGGAGGCTGGACCGGGTGGACGAGGCTGGGCCCGGTGCTGAGGCGGCCGGTGAGCATCAGCGCGATCGCGGCTGCCGCCACGATCGCGACGGCGATCGCGCTGGCGGCCGCGAGGCCCGCCGCGAAGGCGTGGCGCTCGCGCCGGTACTCGGTGTCGCGGCGCTCGCGCAGCCAGCCGGGGAGCGCCGCGCGGCGGGCGGCCCAGCTGTTGAACGGGGCGGCGGCCATGCCGAGGGTGGGCACGAGCAGCAGCCCGGCCAGCAGCGGGCCGCTGAGCGTGTCCGTCTTGGTGAGCGCCCCGGCCATCCCGGCCGCGCCGAGCAGGGCCAGCGTCGCCTCCGCCCAGTTGGCCCGCAGCGCGTGCCACCAGCTGGTCCGCTCGCCGGTCTTCGGGGTGCGCAGGAAGGCGGCCTTCTTCGCGAACAGGGCGAGCACCGAGGCGCGCGCCACCACCAGCGAGGTGGACTGCCACAGGAAGAACGCGCCGATCGCGTCGCGCCAGGACGCGCCGGTGCTGCGGCGCAGCAGCGCCATCGCGCGGACCAGGCCGAGCAGCACCAGCACCGGGACGACGGCGACGAGGAAGACGGTCAGCTCGCGGAACAGCTGCCCGCCGCCGGTCGCCATGTTCACGGCGCCGGCCAGCAAGAAGATCAGGAACAGGAGCCCGAGCAGGTCGCCGTACCACTGCAGCCCGCCGGACAGGTAGGCCCAGCGCTGGCCGGCCGACAGGTGGTCCTTCTTCGTCTGGCGGCCGGGGAGCAGGGACTTCCAGTGCATCCGCAGGATCTGGATGCCGCCGAAGCACCAGCGGTACCGCTGGCCCTTGAGCGCCTCGAACGTCAGCGGCATGATGCCGCGCCCGCCGGACTCGTCGACGTGCATCCCGGACCAGCCCGCGCGCAGCAGCCGCAGCGAGACCTCGGCGTCCTCGGTGATGCACCACTCGTCCCAGCCGCCGAGCTGATCGAGGGCGACCCGCCGGATCAGCCCCATCGTGCCGGCGAAGATCGCGCCGTCCCGCTCGTTCCGCGACGGCTGGGACACGGCGTAGAAGTACTTGTAGGAGTAATACAGCCGCCGCAGGTAGGGGGCCTGCCGCCAGTCGCGGTAGTCCTGCGGCGCCTGCACGAACCCGAGCCACGGGTCGGCGAACAGCGGCACGCAGTCGCGCAGCCATCCCGGCTCGACTTGGTAGTCGGAGTCGACCACCCCGATGATCTCCGCGTCCGGGTGGGTGAGGTGCCGCAGCGCGTAGTTGAGCGCACCCGACTTGTAGCCCGGCCAGTTCTCCAGGTGCGCGAACGTGACATCGTGCTTACGGCACCAGGTCTCGACCGGGCGCCACAGCCACTCGTCGTCGGTGTTGTCATCGATGCAGACGATCTGCACGCGAGGGTAATCCAGGCGCAGCAGCGCGCGGAGCGTTTCGATGACCATGGCCGGGGGCTCGTTGTGCGCCGGGACGTGCACGCTGACCAGCGGCGGAACACTATCGGGGCCTACCGCCCGCAGTACCCCGGTCGGCACCCGCACGCGCGGGTTAAGCGGCGCGCGCCGACGGTGCCAGTGCTCGGTGCCGAGCACGTCGCACAGTTCCCACAGGTAGGCGCTGCACATGAGCGCGGCGACCACCTCCAGGCACCACAGCAGGAAGCCGCCGGCCGTGCTCGCCCCGCCCAGGTGGCTGGCGAAGGTCCACTCCAGCGCGTACACCAGGTAGACCCCGAACAGGTAGGTGCTCGACGCCCAGCACAGCTGCGCCCGCGCCGACCAGTTCCGGGTGACCGGGAGCCAGGCCAGGCCGGCCGCCGCCACCGCCGCGCCCCCGAGGATGATGTTGCCTTCCGTCGCATCCAGCAGGGACAGCACGCCGGCCGCCGCGGCGGCGAGCACCGCCGACCCGGCGATGACCTTGATGACCCGCCACAGCGCGGCCCAGGCGCCCGCCGCCCGCGCATGATGGCGGCCTGGCAGGAAGAGCGCCGCGGTGCTCAGCGCAGCGGCGACCATCCCGGCGATGACCAGTGCCTCAAGCATGAGCGGCTCACCCGCCCGGAGGCGGGGCCTGGAGATGAGCCGCCACCGCCGCGGTGAACGCGGCGAGGGCGGCGCGGTCGTGCTCCAGCCGCCAGTCCTGGTGGTAGATGCCCGCGTGCTGCGCCTCGTCGAACCAGACCACCCCGGCTAGGCGGAGCCGGCTGACCTGCGCGAACAGGGCGTCGATCTCGCTCTCCCGGTCCGGGATGGTGCCCACGGCGGTCTCGGCGATCAGCAGCGGCGCGGTGGTGAGCGTGCGGACGGCCGCGATGGTCGAGCCGAACACCGAGCCGAAGCTATCGGAGGCCCGGTAGTAGTAGCCGCTGACGCCGGCCCAGGTCACCCAGTCCGTGCCCGGCCACCACTGGCTCAGCGAGCCCGACGCCCCCGCGATGGAGCTGACCGTCCACAGCCAGGTGACGTTGGCCGCGCCCTCGTCTTGGAACACGCCCACGACGTGCCGCCAGGCGGCCACGAAGTCCGCGGGCGAGGCGTGGCCCTGGCCCCAGGAGTACCAGGTGCCGTTCATCTCATGCCCGAAGGACACGATCACCGGATGGCCGAAGGCGATGACGTCGCCGGCGAAGGAGCGCAGGTAGCCGTCGGAGTCCCCCGCCGCGATGGAGGCGAGCGTCACGTCCTTCGGCTCAAGCTGGACGAGCACGTACGCGCCATGATCCCAGGCCGTCCGCGCGAACGACCCGGCGAACGAGCTCTTCCACGCCGAGTAGTACACGACCACCCGGGGCCGGACGCCGGTCGCGGTGGTGAACCCGGCGACGTTCGACCAGCTTCCCGGCGACCCCGGCTCGTACACGCCGACCAGCGGGCTGGCCGGGACTGCGGCCGGCGCCAGCGGCGGCTGCGACCGCAGCGGGGTCAGGCACCCCGTTGCCGTCACCAAGATGGTGGCGGCTACCGCCGCTAGCGTGCCCTTTCGCGCCACTCGCCGCAGCAGGTCGCAGGCGCCGTTGGTGATGAGCACCCCGGCGCCGCCGACCACAGCGAACTTGGCGAACTCGTCAATGAGCCGCCGCAATCGCTGGTACTGGACTCGGGCAAAGGTCACCGCGATTACCCTCCTCGCCTTTGGGCCTCGCGCTTCGAGTCACAATGGGCGGCCCGGTCCGACCCGGGCTAGGGGCGGTCGTCCTGATGTGCCCGGGCTTTGGCCCCATGCGCGGACGATGCCCTGCCTCCCTTTTATCGTCACCCCGGTGACCTCCGCCCTAAGCAGCCAGGGCCTCGGTCCCTTGCCGTAGGGCACCGCGCCGGCTGCCGTGGGAAGGCAAGCCTAGTTCCGTGCTCGCGAGGGGTGATCTCCATGACTGGGCCTGACACCTATCCGGTTCGCGTGACGGCGGACATCGACCGGCCATTGTCTCGCTGGCTCTGGCTGGTCAAGTGGATCCTCGTCATCCCGCACTACATCGTGCTGGCGTTCCTGTGGCTCGCCTTGGTCGTGCTCAGCGCGGTGGCGCTGGTCGCGATCGTGGCGACTGGCCGCTACCCGGCGCGGATCTTCGAGTTCAACGTCGGCGTGCTCCGCTGGACGTGGCGGGTGCAGTACTACGCGGCCGGGGCCTTCGCCACCGACCGGTACCCGCCGTTCAGCTTGGCTGATGACCCGGATTACCCAGCTCACCTGGACATCGAGTACCCGGAGATCCTGTCGCGGGGGCTCGCGCTCGTCAAGTGGTGGCTGCTCGCGATCCCGCACTACATCATCGTCGGCGTCCTTTGCGGCGGCGCGTGGTCCTGGACCCAGCAGGCCGGCAGCTGGTCGGCCGGGTGGCCGCTGGGCGGCGGCGGGCTGATTAGCCTCCTCGCGCTGATCGCGGTCATCATCGTGACGTTCACGGGAAGCTACCCGGCGTCGCTGTTCGACCTCGTGCTCGGGCTGAACCGCTGGGTGCTGCGGGTGGCCGCCTACGTGTGCCTGATGACCGACCAGTACCCGCCGTTCCGGCTGGACATGGGCGGCCACGAGCCGGGGGCGGCCGCGCAGGCAACGCCGGCCTAGCGGCCTGCGCTGGGGTCTCCCGGAGGTAGAGGAGAGGTAGAGGAGGAGCACATGAAGACATCCGTGGCCAGCGGGCCGCGCGCCGTCTCACTCGAGGCAGCGCCGGCGGCGCGCATCATCAACGGGACAAAGGTCTACGGGAGGGGTGCCACCGCGGTGACGGCGCTTGACGCGATCTGCGCGCAGTTCTCGGCAGGGGCCTTCACCGCGATCATGGGGCCATCCGGGTCGGGTAAGTCGACGCTGCTGCACTGCCTGGCGGGGCTGGACCGGCTCAGCTCGGGGCAGGTGCTGATCGGCGACGTCGAGCTCGGCCAGCTGGATGACAAGGCCATGACGCTGCTTCGCCGTGAGCACATCGGCTTCGTGTTCCAGGCGTTCAACCTGGTGCCCACGCTGACCGCGGGCGAGAACGTCATCTTGCCGCTGATGCTCGGCGGGAAGAAGCCCGACCAGGCGTGGCTGGCCGAGCTGGCCGGCGCGCTGGGCATCGCCGACCGGCTCGGCCACCGTCCGGCCGAGCTGTCCGGCGGCCAGCAGCAGCGGGTAGCGACGGCGCGGGCGCTGATCACGCGTCCGGACCTGATCTTCGCCGACGAGCCGACCGGCAACCTGGACTCGCGATCGGCGGCTGAGTTGCTCACCCAGATCCGCCGGGCGGTCGACGATTACCGGCAGACGGTGGTCATGGTGACTCACGACCCGCGGGCGGCCGCCTACGCCGACCGGGTGCTGTTCCTGGCCGACGGCCGGGTGATCCGTGAACTGGCCGCCCCCACCGCCGACCGGGTCCTCGACGTGATCCGCGAGCTGGCCGAGGCGAACGGCATCGCCCGGCGGACCGGGGAGTGACTGGCCATGTGGCGCATCGCCTGGAAAGGGGTCGTCGCGCACCGGCTCCGTTACGCGCTGACGGCGCTGTCGGTGCTGCTCGGCGTCGCGTTCATCACCGGCACCTACATCCTGACCGACACGATGAACGGCACCTTCAACAACCTCTACACGCAGATCTACCAGGGAACCGCCGCGGTGGTCCGGGCCACCCAGCCGTTCGACCCCGGGATCAGCTACACCGCCCAGCGTGACCGGATCGACGCCAGCCTGGCGGCCACCGTCGCCGTGGTACCCGGCGTGCGGGCCGTCGCGCCTGACACCGAGGGCTACGCCCAGCTCATCGGCAAGACCGGCAAGCCGATCGGGGTGGCTGCCAACGGCCCGCCCACCATCGGCCTGGCGTGGACCGACGTGACGGCGCTCAACCCGCTGCGGCTGCTGCCCGGCGGGCAGCCGCCGCGCGCCGCCGGCCAGGTGGTGATCGACAAGCACTCGGCCGACGTCGGGCACTTCGCGGTCGGCGACACGGTGCGCGTCCTCACCCAGGCCAGCCCGGGCGTCTACACGATCACCGGCATCGCCACCTGGGGCGGCGCGGACAGCCCACTCGGGGCGACCATATCCGCCTTCGAGCAGAACACGGCCGCCACGCTTTTCGGCCAGCCGGGGAAGGTGAACCAGCTCAACGTGCAGGCAGCGCCCGGGGTATCCCAGGATGCCCTCGTCACGCGGATACGCGCCGCCATCCACGACCCAGGCATTGAGGTGGTAAGCGGCCAGTCGGTCACCTCCGAGGGCCAGCAGGCCGTCCACCAGGCGCTCAGCTTCATCGGCGTCTTCTTGCTGACGTTCGGGTTCATCGCCTTGTTCGTCGGGTCGTTCGTCATCTTCAACACGTTCTCCATCATCGTCGCGCAGCGGCTGCGGGAACTGGGGCTGCTGCGCGCGGTCGGGGCCAGCCGCCGCCAGGTGCTCGGCACGGTCCTCGGCGAGTCCGTGGTCATCGGCGTGGCCGCCTCAGCGGTCGGCGTGGGCGCCGGGATCGGGCTCGCGGTCGCGCTCAAGGCCGGGCTGTCCGCGCTCGGCCTTGACCTGCCGGCCAGCGGGCTGGTGGTCAACTCGCGGACCGTGGCGGTCGGCCTGCTGGCCGGCCTGGCGAGCACGGTGATATCCGCGATCTCGCCGGCCCGCCGCGCGTCCCGGAGCCCGCCGGCCGCCGCCTTGCATGTCGCTGCCGCCGAGCCGCGCCGGCCGCTGGTCCGGCGCACCGCCGCCGGCGCGGCGCTCACCGCCATCGGCCTCGCGGCGCTCGGCGTCGGCCTGTTCGCCCACCCGGGGAACCGGATGCCGGTAATCGGCGCGGGCGCGGTGGCGCTCTTCATCGGCGTCTCGGCGCTGGGCCCGTTCATCGCCGGCCCCGTCGGCCGGCTGATCGGCGCGCCGCTGGCAAGGTCCGGCCCGGTC
>JAICUO010000842.1 GCA_025935815.1 Streptosporangiaceae bacterium | reverse complement strand
GGAGATGGTCGGTCACACGAAGGTTCCGGGCCCGCTGGCGGTACTCGCCGACGGGTTCCGGGCGGAGCTAGAGCGTCTGGGATATACGCCGTCGTCGAGAGAGTTCAAGCTTGCCGAGGTGGCGAAGCTGAGCGCCTGGCTGGAGAGCCGGGGGCTGGGTGCCGGGGACATCTGCCCGGCCCGGGTCGCGGAGTTCCTCTCTGACCTGGCAGCGCGGCCGGGACGCGCGCCGACGCTGGTGGCCATGGGGCCGCTGCTGGCGTGGCTTGGCCGCCTGGGCCTGGCCGGAGATGATCCGCCGCCGGTGCCGGGGCCGCTCGATGAGCTTATGGGGCGCTATCGCCACTGGATGGTCGCTGACCGCCAGTTGGCGGCTCGCACGATCAGGCGCTATGAGCAGGGCGCCCGGCTGTTCCTCGCGTCCCGGGCCGGGCAGGGCGGAGGTCCTGCTGATGTCCAGGGCCTGAGCGAGCAGGCGGTGACGGCATTCCTGCTGGCCGAGGCATCGCGGGGGCTTTCCGCTAAGTCGCTGCAGGGCCGGGTGGCGGAGCTGCGATCGCTGCTTCGCTTCTTGTACTTGCAGGAGGTGATCGTCTCGCCCCTTGGAGAGGCGGTGCCGCCGGTGCCGGGCTGGAGGGACACCGGGGTTCCGCGGCGGCTGGCGGCGGGAGATGTCCAGGCGCTCCTGGACAGCTGCGACCGGGCCACGGTGAGCGGGAAGCGGGACCTGGCGGTCCTGCTGCTGCTCGCCCGGATGGGGCTGCGGGCCGCCGGGGTGGCCGGGCTCGAGCTGGACGACTTCGACTGGCGGGCCGGCGAGCTGGTCGTGCACGGCAAGGCCGGGCGCTGTGACCGGATGCCGCTTCCCGCTGAGGTGGGAGAGGCGGTTGCCGCCTACCTGCTCCAGGGCCGCCGGAGGGCCGGAAGCCGGACCGTCTTTTGACTCTCCGCCCCCCGTGGCGGCCGATGGGCCATACGACGGTCGGCCAGATGGTGTGGCGCCAATCCCGGATCGCGGGAGTGGAGCCCGTCCGGGCGCACCGCCTCCGGCACGCCCTGGCCAGTGAGCTGCTCTCACGGGGCGTCCGGCTGCCCGAGATCGCCCAGGTGCTTCGCCAGCGGGACCTGGGCACCACGGCGATATACGCCAAGGTCGACTATCCGGCGCTGCGCGAGCTGGCGCTTCCCTGGCTGGTGGCCTGATGAGCGCCATAAACGATGCACTGCATGACTACCTCGGCTTGCGCCGTGCCCTTGGCCACAAGCTCGCCGGGCACGAGCGTCAGCTCACCCGCTTCGTCGGCAGGCTCGACGCTGCAGGTGCCGGCTTCGTCACGATGGCCGACGCCCTGGCGTTCGTGCTCGACCCTGATCTGGACCCGGCAAGCACCGTCCCCGGCAAGCGGCTGATGGCCGTGCGGGGCTTCACCCGCTACCTGTCGGCGATTGATCCGCGCACCGAGGTCCCGCCCGCCGGGCTAGTCTCTTACCGGCCCAGCCGCCGGGTCCCGTACTTGTTCTCCGACCAGGACGTGGCCGCGGTGGTGCGTGCCGCCCGGGCCTCGACGCCATTCCCCTTCCGGGCCGAAACGCTGGCCAGCCTGATCGTGCTGCTCGCCGTCACCGGCATGAGGGTTGGTGAGGCCCTGCGCCTTGACTGCTGCGACATCGACTGGGACCAGGCCGTCATCAAGGTGCGCGACACCAAGTTCGGCAAGGGCCGCGACGTGGCCGTGGCGGCTTCCACCGCCGAGGCGCTCGCCGCCTACCGGCGCCACCGGGACCGCAGGCAGCCGGCTACGCTACGGCTGGTCGTGTCCTTGGCCGGCACGCCGGTCATCTACAGCGGCTTCGCCCTCGCCTTCCGCCAGGCCGTGGCCGCCGCGGGCGTGGGAGCCGACGGACCGGGCCGGCCGCATGTGCATCATCTCAGGCATGCTTTCGCCGTCCGGACGCTGCCTGGCTGGTACCGGTCCGGACTCGACGTCGAGGCGCTGCTGCCCAGGCTGTCCACCTACCTCGGGCATCGCGAGCCGCGCTTCACCTACCGATATCTCACCGCCACCCCCGAACTGCTCGGTCACGCCGCCGCGCGGCTGGAAGCCGCCCAGGAGGCGACCCGGTGACCGCGGCCGCCCCCACGCTCGAGTCGTGGTTCACCGACCGGCTGGGCCGCCAGCGCCAGGCCAGCCCGCGCACCATCGCGTCTTACCGGGACACGCTCCGGCTGCTCATGTGCTTCATGCAGGCCAGAACCGGCAAAGCCCCGTCCAGCCTGGACTGGGACGACCTGAACGAGGAGGCGATCTCCGCTTTCCTGGATCACCTGGAAACCGGACGGCACAACGGCCCCAGGACCCGCAACCTCCGCCTCACCGCCATCAGGTCCCTGTTCCGCTACGCCGCGCTGCGCCACCCCGGGCACGCCGCGGTGATCCAGCGGGTGCTGGCCATACCGGCCAAGCGCTTCAGCAAAGCGACCATAAGCTTCCTCACCGCCGAAGAAGCCGCCGCCCTCATCGACGCCCCGGACCAGCAACGCTGGGAAGGCAGGCGAGACCGTGCCCTGCTCATGCTCGCCCTCCAGACCGGGCTGCGAGTCTCAGAACTGATCGGCCTGGACTGCGCTGACGTGGTTCTCGGCGCCGGCGGCCACGTCCGGTGCGAGGGTAAGGGCCGCAGGCAGCGGGCCGTCCCTCTCACCAGATCCACTCAGCACGCGCGGCGGGCCTGGATGACAGAACGCGCGGGCCGGCCACGTGAACCGCTATTCCCGACCAGGACCGGCAGACGGCTCAGTCCCGACGCCATCGAGCGGCGGGTGGCCATCCACGCGGCCGCCGCGGCCAAGCGCTACCCATCGCTGCAGGCCAAAAGGCTGCACCCCCACGTCCTGCGCCACAGCTGTGCCATGTCCTTGCTGCAGGCAAAGGT
>JAICUO010000223.1 GCA_025935815.1 Streptosporangiaceae bacterium | reverse complement strand
TAGGTGATCTTGCCGGCGGCCTTGTTCTGCGCGCAGCGGGCGGCGGACAGCGCGCCGCCGGCACCGCCGCCGCTAGGAGTGCCGCCAGGGGCCGCGGGCCCGCCGTGCCCGCAGGCGGCGGCGGTGACGGAGATCGCGACGGTCGCGAGGGCGGCGAGGCTGGCCTTGCCGAAATGCATGAGGGGTGGCTCCTTAGGGTGCGGGCACGGCTTCGGGGGGTGCGGGTGGGCGGCACATCACGGTTGCGCGCTGCTGTCGTGCCAGCGCAGTGCGCGGCGCTCGATGATCGTGACCAGCAACAGCAGCAGCGTCCCCATGACCGCGAGGACGAATATCGCCGCGTACACGACGGCGAGCTGGTTCATCGACGAGGCGTTGCTGATCACCGTGCCCAGGCCGGCCGCCGAGCCGGCGGCGGTCAGCTCGGCGACCACCGCGCCGGTGACCGACAGCGGGAAGGCGATGCGCAACGCCGCGAAGATGAAGGGCAGCGCGCTGGGGACGCGCAGGTACGCGAGGACCTCCAGCCGGGAGGCGGCGATCGACTGGTAGACCTGCAGGATCTGGGGCGACACCGACCGCAGGCCGGTCGCGGTGTTGATGAGGACCGGGAAGAAGCAGATCAGCGCGGTGATGACGATCTTGGGGGCGGGGCCGAAGCCGAACGCCACCACCAGCGTCGGCGCGATCGCCACGATGGGCGTGACGTTCAGCACGACGGCAACCGGCAAGACCGCCCGCCGCGCGACGGGCAACTCGCTGATCAGCACCCCGACCGCGAAGGCGGCCACGAAGCCGATCGCCAGCCCGCCCGCCGCCTCCTCCAGGGTGACCCCCGCGTTCTTCAGGTAGTACGCGGGGCTGCCGGTGAGCGTCGCGCCGACCGCCCGCAGCGGCGGCAGCAGGTACGGGAACCGGTGCGCCCCCCATGTCCACGCCGCGCCGAGGACAACGAGCATCACGACCAGCGGCAGCCACATCGCCGGGCGCAGGACGCGCGCCGCGACCGGCCGCCGGGGGGACACCAGGTCGCTACGCGGCATCCGTCGCGCTCCAGGCACGGCGCAGCGAGTTCCTGACCTGGTTCTCGTAGCCGTGGAAGCGCGGGTCGCCGAGCAGCCCCGGGTCCCGCGGGCGGGGCAGCCCGATAGGCACCGAGTCCACGACGCGGCCCGGCGATCCCATCACGACGACCACGTCCGACATCCGCACCGCCTCGGCGATCGAGTGCGTCACGAACAGCACCGTGGTCTTCAGCTCGCCCCACAGGTCAAGCAGCTGGTCTTGCAGGCTCTCCCGGGTGAGCTCGTCGAGCGCGGAGAACGGCTCGTCCATGAGCAGCACGTCCGGTCGCAGCCCCAGGGCCCGGACGATCGCGGCGCGCTGCGCCATACCGCCCGACAGCTCGGCGGGCAGCTTGTGGGCGACGTCGCCGAGGCCCACCCTTCGCAGCAAGTCCATCGGGTCCGCGGGGGGCCCGCCGTTCCCGAGGTCGCCAAAGCGCGCGCGCCGCTTGCCCGCCCCCCGGTTGACCGTCTGCGGCAGCGTCACGTTCTTGAGCACCGACAGCCACGGCAGCAGCGCGGGCGTTTGCGGGACAAGCCCGATGAGCTTGGCGGCCGCCGCCTCGCGGGGGGCGACGTCGTGCACGCGCACGGTGCCGTGATCGGGTGCCTCCAGGCCGGCGGCGAGGCGCAGCAGCGTGGACTTCCCGCATCCGCTGGGGCCGATGAGGCTGACGAAGCTGCCCGCGGCGACCGCCAGGCTCACGTCGTCGAGCGCCACGGTCATCGACGGCCGTTCCCCGTAGGCCTTCCGGACCCCGCTCACCTCAATAGCCGCCGCGCGCACTGCACCATCCATGACATACCTCTGTATCAAGGCCCACAGCGGTGCCCGCTCCCCAGCCGCCCCACCTATCATAGGTAGGTGGACCTGCATCGGGGCACGCCGAGGAACGGCAAGGCGCCGAATGCGGCAGCGGAGCCGATCCTGGACGCCGCGATGCGCTTAGCCGCCGCGAAGAACCTGGACCTCAAGTCGCTCCGTAGCGGCGGCCACGCTCGGGGTGGCTAGGTTCGCGCAGGCGCCGAGGTGTCCATCGCCACGGCCTTGTCGTTTGCCTGGTGGTTGGCGCGGTAGGCCTCCACGGTCCGCAGCTTGTGCCAGCGAGCGTAGCTCTCGACCTCGTCCTTGGTGCCGGTCTCGAGCAGCTCGATCAGGCGGATGTGCTCCTGCAGCGCCTCCCCGGAGCGATGCGGAAGGTAGACGAACATGGTCGAGCGGAGCCGGTCGAGGCGGTTGTTGGTCTGCTCAAGCAAGTCAGTCAGGTAAGTATTGGGGCACCGGGAGATGATGGTCGCGTGCAATGACCGGTTCAGCTTGCTGAACCGCAGCGGATCAGCGCGGGCGGCGGCTTCCTCCATCGCCACGGCAATCTTGCGCAGCCGGGCCAGGTCGGACTTGCGCAGGTTCCGCTGCGCCTCCGCGCTGGCCGCGCCCTCCAAGATGGCCAGCGCGACCATCGCCTGCTCCCAGGACGTGGAGTCGACCGGCGATACGACCGCCCCCAGGTTATGCGTGAAGCGCACCCAGCCCTCGGCCTCCAGGCGGCGCAAGGCCTCCCGCACCGGTATCGGGCTGACACCCAGCTCGCGGGCGAGCGCGTCAATGTTGAGCCGCTCTAGCGGCGCCAGGTTGCCAGCGTTTATCCGATCACGAAGGATCGTATAGGTGCGTTCTTGCTTGTTCACGATATCAAGCGTAGCCGGATCCGGCCGCTGCGCGCTGCCCTGACTATCGCCGAGAGCAAGCGTGGCTTACCTTCCGTCGTGCTGCCGCTGCCATGCCCGGTGGGCGGCGGCCACCTGGTGACCTGCCTGCGAACACTATACGATGCGGCAATGAGCGAGCGGGCGCGCGTGGTGATGCCGGAGTGGATCAGGGCGCTGGCCGCCTCGCATCCGTTCGGCGCGGATGACCGGCGGGGAACCGCGAACCTCATCGACGCGGCCGCGCGGGCGCGGGCGGCCGGGTGCATCCGGACCGGCGACTCGGTGAGCCTGGCTCGCCCGCTGCTGGGCGGGGACTACAACGCCAGCGCGGCCCGGCCGGGCTTCCACCACGAGACCTGGTACGCCCCAGCGCCGGACGGCACCGGATGGGGACAGGACCATCTCGTCCTCAACCCGCACGGGCTGCAGAACACCCACCTCGACGCGCTGAACCACGTCGCCGTGGACGGCACGTACTACGGCGGGCGGCCGGTAACGGAACCCGAGCAGGGCTCGGCCGACGTCCTGGCGCCCCATGGGCTGGTGACCCGGGCCATCTACGTGGACATCCCGCGGTTTCGCGGCACCGACTGGGCGGACCGCCCGGTCGACGGCGCCGACATCGACGCCGCCTTGGCCAGCGCCGGGATCGCCGTGCTGCCGGGCGACGCGCTGTGCCTGGACATGGGCCGGGACCGGTTCGAGGCGGCGAGCGGGCACCCGCTCGGCGGCCCGGAAAGCGAGCAGGACGCGGGCGGCGGGCTGTCGGCCGATGGCGCTCGCTGGGTGGCGCGGCACCAGGTCTCGATCCTGGCCTGGGACATGCTCGACTCCGCCCAGGCGAAGGCCGAGCATGCCTCCGCGCACATCCTGACCTGGGCAATCGGGCTCTTGCTGCTGGATAACTGCGACTTCGCGGCGCTGCGCGACTGGCGCGGCCGGGGCACCCGGGTGGCGGGCGCCCTCGTGGTGTCGCTGCTCGCCGTCGAGGGCGCCAACGGGGTGAACCTCAACCCCCTCATCGTGAGCTGAGGCGACCCGAGCGTATAGGATCACCGGCCCGGTCCGCCGGTCAGGCCGGCCGTCCGGGCGCGCGCGTCAGCGCCGGCGCCAGCTGGCGCCAGGCCGCCAGCGGGAGCGCCTCCGGGGCGCTCCCCTCGCCGGCGCCGCCGAGCACATAAACGCACACGTGGTCGGCGCCCGCGTCGTGGTGCGCGCGCACCCGGGCCGCGATCGCCTCCTCGTCGCCGTGGGCGACCAGCGCGTCGGTCAGCCGGTCGCTGGGCGGACCGCTCAGGTCGTCGTCGGCGAAGCCGAGGCGGCGCAGGTTGCGCACGTAGTTGGGCAGGGCGAGGTAGTCGGCGACGAAGGACCGCGCCCGTTCCCGGCCCCGCCGCCGGTCGCGGTCCAGCAGCACGGCCTGCTCCGGGGCGAGCAGGATGGCGGGGCCCAGCGCCTCGCGGGCGGCGGCCGTGTGCTCGGGCGGCACCAGGTAGGGATGCGCGGCGGCGGCGCGCTCGCGGGCCAGGGACAGCATCCGGGGCCCGAGGGCGGCCAGCATCCGCTGGCCAGCCGGCACCGGGGGCGCGGCCGCGTCCAGCGCGTCCAGGTACCGGACCATCTTCGAGTACGGGCGGGCGTACGGCTCCCGCAAGGCGCTCTCCACCAGCGGCGCGTGGCTGTTCCCGAGCCCGAGCAGAAACCGGGACCCGAACCGGGCCGCCAGGTCAGCGCACCCGCGGGCCACGTCCGCGGGGTCGTGCATCCATATATTCAGCACTCCGGTCACCACCGGCACGCGGCGGGTGGCGGCCAGCAGGTGCTCGACGGCGGCCAGCACGTCGCCGCCCGCATCCGGGATGAAGATGGCCGCGTACCCGAGCTCTTCGAGCTCGGCGGCGGCGGCCGCCCGCGCGCCGCGGTCCGGCTGATACCGCAGCTCACGGCTCCATACTCCCACTCTACCGAGGTCAATCGGCATGTCCGCGGCACCTCCGTGGCCCTCGCGTCCGGCTCGCCCGCCCGCGTCAGCAGGCGGGCGCGAGACAAGATCGTGACTGTATGTCCGGAGTTAACTCTCGACGCCCCGGATGCCCACGTCTACAGTTTCATATATGTTTCGCATCCCGATGAGGCGATCAGTCTGGAAGGTCATGGATATGGCGGGCTCGGCTGGCACGGCTGCCGCAGGGGCATCGCGGGGGGGTCCTGGCCCGGAAGGCGCCTGCTTTCGCAGCATGCGAGCCTCGCGTGCCCGATCTCGCCCAGGCCCGGCGGCGGCCGGACGCGGTCGCGGCGGGCCGGTCATCTCCCAGGGCGGGAAGACCGGAGGCCGGGAGTCATATATTGACGCTGGGGTAGCCCGGTGACGCCGGAGGACAGCGCGGTGGCGGTTGACGCGCCCGGCCTACCGGGCGCACCGGACATCCTGGTCCGGGTGGAACACGTGGCGAAGGCATTCGGCGCCACCCAGGCCCTGCGCGACTGCTCGTTCGAGCTGCGCGCGGGCGAGGTGCACGCGCTGGCGGGCGAGAACGGCTCGGGCAAGAGCACGCTGGTGAAGATCCTCAGCGGGGTGCACCTCCCGGACTCGGGCCGGGTGGAGATCGCCGGGGCGACGGTGCAACTGCGCAGCCCGAAGGTCGCCCAGGAGCGCGGTGTCGTCACCGTCTTCCAGGAGGTGCTGGTCGCGGAGACCCGCACGGTGTTGGAGAACGTCTGGCTGGGCGCCGACGGCACGTGGCGGGCAAAGGTCCCCGCCCGCGAGAAGCGCCGCCTGGCCAGGGCTGCCCTGGAGGAACTGCTTGGCAAGCCGGTCGACCTATCCACGATCACGGAGGACCTGTCCCTCAGCGACCGGCAGGCCTGCTGCATCGTGCGGGCCCTGCTGCGCAAGCCCCGGATCCTGATCCTGGACGAGGCGACGTCCGCGCTCGACGTCGCGACCCGGGACCGGCTCTTCACGCTGCTCGCCCGGCTGGCGGGCGAGGGTGTCGGGGTGATCTTCATTACCCACCGCATGGACGAGCTGGAGGAGATCGGCGATCGCATCACCGTCATGCGCTCGGGGCAGACGGTGGCCAACCTCAAGCGCGCGGCGTGGACGCCGCGCGAGCTGGTCCGGCTGATGACCGGCGCCGACGAGCTGGTCACGGCGGGCCGTCCGGAGGCCAGGGCGGCGCAGGCCCGCCACGGCGCGCCGGTGCTGAGCGTGCACGGGCTGCGGCTTCGCCCCGGCGCGAAGCCGATCGACTTGCAGGTGCACGCGGGGGAGCTGATCGGGCTGGCCGGGCTGGAAGGGCACGGGCAGAACGAGTTCCTGGAGGCCCTGTGGGGCCAGAACGTCTTCGCGGGCGAGGTCATCCGCCATTTCCCCAATCGCGATGTCATCGTCCGCTCCCCGGTGCACGCCGCTGACTGCGACATCGCCTACGTCCCCCGTGAGCGCGGGCTGGACTCCCTGTTCAGCTGGATGAGCATCCGGGAGAACTTCGCGCTGCCGACGCTCGCGCAAGACAGTCGCCTCGGCTGGCTCAGCCCGCGCTCGTCGCGGCGGCGCCTGGCCTCCTACGTCGACCGGCTCAAGATCGTGCTCGGCTCGCCCGAGGACCGGATCACCACGCTGTCCGGCGGTAACCAGCAACGGGTGATCATCGCCCGCTGGCTCGCCTTCGGGCCGCGGGTCCTGCTGCTGAACGACCCTACGCGTGGCATCGACATCAACGCCAAGCATGACCTCTACGCGCTGTTCGGCGCGCTGGCCAGCGAGAACCTGGCCGTGGTGATGCTGTCCACCGAGCTCGACGAGCACGTGGAGCTGATGGACCGGGTTCTGGTGTTCCGAGAACACGAGCTGTTCCGCGAGCTCGACCGCGGTGAGCTGTCGCGCGAGGCGCTGGTCTCGGCGTTCTTCGGCGAAGGGGGCGAGGACTGACATGGCGCACACTTCCACGCTGCCGCCCACCGCGCAGGGCGCGACGGCGCGGATGACCGTCAAGCGGGCGGCCCGCAGCTACAGCTTCGGCTTCGCCGGCGCGCTGTTCATCGGGCTGCTGCTGGCGAACGTCGCCACGCTGTCGGGCGGCTTCGGCGTCACCGACCAGCTCGCCAACGTCGCCCCGATGGCGATCGCCGCGCTGGCCAGCGCGCCCACCATCATCGCGGGCGGCTTCGACATCTCGATCTCGCCGCTGATCTTGCTGACGACCACCGTCTACGTCGTGTGGCTGGCCCCCAACGGGCTCGGCGGCGCCATCTCGGTGCCGATCATGCTGGGCCTCGGCCTCGTCGTGGGCATCGTGAACGGCCTGCTCATCCTCGCGCTGCGGGTCCAGGCGATCGTCGTCACGCTCGCCATGTTCTTCAGCCTCCAGGGTGTCGTCCTCCTCATCGCCCCCAACCCCGTCTCGCTGAGCGGCACCGGGTGGGTTCAGCATCTCGCCGGGTCCGTGGGGCCGATCCCCGGCGGCCTGCTGACCATCGGGATCCCGCTGCTCATCTGGTTCGGCCTGCGGTTCGTGCCGCTCGGCAAGCTCCTGTACGCGGTGGGCAGCAACGACGCGACGGCGTTCTCCAGCGGCGTCAACGTCAGCGTGGTGCGGGTGGCGAGCTACGGGCTGGGGGGCCTGTTCGCCGGGTTCGCGGGCCTGGCCCTGACCGGGCTGGTGAGCTCGGCCAACGCATCCAACGCCACCGAGTACACCCTGGTCGCGATCGCGGCCGTCGTGCTCGGCGGCACGTCGCTGGCCGGCGGCCGGGGCGGGCTGATCGGGCCGCTGCTCGGCGCGTTCTCCATCTACCTGCTGCAAAACCTGCTGGCCACCTTCGCGATCAACCCGGCTTACCTGCAGATCGTCTACGGCGGCATCCTCATCGTCGCGGTCGTCCTCGGCGGGGCGGTCACGCGGGAAACCGGCGGCGGGCTCAAGCGCGCCGGCGCGCCCCTGGTCCCCCGGCGGCGCAGCGGCCAGGCGCTGACCCTGCCGGAGGCGCTGCTGGCGAAGCGGGACCCCGGGGCCCAGGCGCGGCCCGCGGCCGCGGCCGGACGAGCTACCGGGGCGGGCGCGGCCGTGCGCGCGGTGGCGGGCAAGTTCGGCGACCTGCAGTCCAGGTTCCCGATCGCCCAGGTCATCGCGCTTATCGCGGTCTTCCTGTACGGCGTCATCACGCTGCCCGGGCTGGGCGCGTGGACCAGCATCCGGTCGATCCTCGTCCTGGCGGCGCTGGTGGGGCTGGCTTCGGTGGGCCAGACCCTGCTGATCTTGATCGGCGGCTTCGACCTCGGCGTAGCGGGCTTCATCGTGGCCGGGGCGCTCACCGTCACCGCGCTGCGGGCCAACTATCACCAGCCGTTCTGGGTGGCGTTGCTCATCGCGGTGGCCGGAGCGGGCATCCTCGGCGGAATCGCCGGCTACGTCTGCCACCGGTTCGCCATCAACCCGCTGGTCGTCACGCTCGCCATGGGCACGCTGGCCGTCGGGCTGGTGGCGGTGCAAAACCATGGCCTGGTCAACGGGGACGCCCCCCCGTGGCTATCGACCCTGGCCGAGCCGGCGACCACGTCCTTCGGGCTGTCGATCCCGCCGAGCATCCTCATCTGGGTCGCCGTCGCGATCGTGTTCGCCGTCTTGCTGCACCGCACCAAGCTCGGCCGCAGCCTGTTCGCGACCGGCGCGAACTCCCGGGCGGCCGACTACGCCCTGATCAGCACCCGGCGGGTGTGGACGGCCACCTTCGCGTTCAGCGCGATCGCCGCGGCCATGGTGGGCCTGCTGATCGGCGGGTTCTCCGGCACCGTCAACAGCGCGCTCGGCGACCCGTACCTGTTCCAGAGCGTGGTCGCGGCGATCGTCGGCGGCACGGTGTTCGGCGGGCCGGGCGACTACACGCGCACCTGCGTCGGCGCCCTGTTCCTGACCGTCCTCACCACCGTGCTCGTCGGCCACGGGGCCAGCCCGGCCGTGGAGGAAATCGTCTACGGCCTCATCATCCTCGCCGCGATCGCCATCTACGGACGGCAGCGACGGCTCCGCGACCGGCTGTGACCAGGCGTCCAGCCGGCCAACCAGGCAATTCCCACCAAGACCAACCGAGAGTGAGGGGCGATCGATGAACAACGGCAATTCCGGGTTCAGCACCCGGGCCAGACGGGCGGGCAGCTTCCTGGCTGGCGCCCTGCTGATCGCGACGATCGGCGCGGCGTGCTCGTCGTCGCCGTCGTCGTCAACCGCCGCCAGCGGCGGCGGTGCGAGCAGCGGTGCGAGCGGCGGTTCGGGCGGCGGTTCGGGCGGGGCCGGCGCGTGCGGGACCCCCGTCGCGGTCGGCCCGAAGAACCCCGACGGGGTCTACAAGACCCTCTCGCCTGACCTGCAGAAGGTCTACACGAGCTATCCCGACAACCTGATCGCGAGCCCGTGGTCGACCACCAAGATCACGGCGAAGCCGCCGTGGAAGATCGGCTATATCGCCTTCGCCATCACCAACCCGTACAACCAGCACGTGCTGGACGGGCTGAAGGCGCAGTTCGCCAAGGCGAAGGCGGCCGGCCTGGTGACGGGCGACCTGGTCACCAACATCCCGGCGACCATGGCCGCCTCCACGGGGGAGCAGCAGATCTCCGCGATCCAGCAGATGGTGGCCCAGGGCGTGAACGCGATCATCTTGCTGCCGGTCGACAGCGTGGCCGAGGCCCCGGCCATCGCGGCCGCCGGGAAGGCCGGCGTGCCCGTCATCCTGGCCGACACCCCGCCCGCGCCCAGCGACACCTGGTCGGTCTCGGCCTGGACGCAGAACCAGGTCCAGCCGGACGCCGGGGCCCTGGGCCTGATCCAGAAGGGCAACATCGTCATCGTCAAGGGCATCGCCGGCAACCAGAACGACGTCGTGCTCTACAACCAGAAGATCGCCAACCTGAAGAACTGCCCGGACATCCACGTGGCGGCGACGCTGTACGGCAACTGGGACGGGGGCACCGCCAAGACGGTGGTCTCCCAGTACATCGCCTCGCACCCGCAGCCGCTGGCCGGCGTCCTGCAAGACGGCGGCATGATGGCCGGGGTCGTGCAGGCCTTCGAGGCCAACGGCGTGAAGGTCCCGGTGATCTCCGGCGGCCAGTGCGGCGGCGGCGACCTGTCCTGGTGGCTGGCCCACAAGGACACGTACAAGACCGTGGCCGGCTGCATCAACGGCTTCCAGGGCGCCTACACGTACTTCAACGTGACGCTGCGGGTGCTGGACAACAAGGGCCCGAAGGCCAACGTGCTGGAGATGCCCATCACGCCCATCACCAACGACAACCTGGCGACGTTCGCCAAGCCGGGCCTGCCGCTCAGCTCGACGGAAGAGGTTGGCGGCCCGGAGACGGCGTGGTGCGGCGACACCTGCCTGGACAGCTACTTCAACGTCACCGGCCCGGCCACCGCGAGCTAGCCGGCTAACCAGGCAAAGGGACGAACCGCACGCCCCGGGAGCCGTCCCGGGGCGTGCGGCCGCCTGGGGCAGTCAGGAAGGGACGGGCATGCCTGGATACCAGGGCAAGGTGGCGGTGGTCACCGGGGCCGCCAGCGGCATCGGCTACGCGGTCGCGGCGCGGGCGGCGGCCGAGGGCATGACGGTCGTGCTGGCCGACATCGACGCGCCACGGCTACAGGAGGCGGCGCGGTCGCTGCGGGCCGGCGGGGCCGACGCCCGCGCCATGGTCGCCGACGTCAGCGACCGCGACTCGGTGACGGACCTGGCGCGGCGGGTGGCGCGGGAGGCGGGCGACACCTGGCTGCTGGTCAACAACGCCGGGGTCTACCTGTCGGCGCCGTTCACCGAGATGCCGGCCGCCGACTGGGAGTTCGTCCTCGGCGTCAACTTGTGGGGCGTCGTGCACTGCCTGCAGGCCTTCCTGCCGGGGATGCTGGAGCGCGACAGCGGGCACGTCGTCAACACCTCATCGATCGACGGGCTGGTCACGGTGCGCAACGCCACCAGCTACGTCGCCGCCAAGCACGCGGTGACCGCGCTGTCGGAGACCCTCTACCGGGAGCTGGAGGGGGCGGGCTCATCGGTCGGGATCTCGGTGCTGTGCCCGGCCGCGGTCGCCACCGACATCCTCAACTCGGGCCGGCACCGGCCGGCGCGCCTGGGCCCGGCGGCCCCGCTGGCGGCGCGCGAGTACCCGCCGCTCGATGAGGTCATGCAGCCGGACCAGGCCGCCGACATCATGTTCGCCGGGGTGGGCGAGCGCCGCTTCTGGATCCTCACCCACCCCGAGCAGGGCGCCTCCGCGATCCGGGCGCGGGCCGAGGGCATCATCGCCGGCCGGAACCCGGACGACGAGTCGCTGGACCCCAACTTCACCAAGGCCACGGGCCGGCAGCCGTCCTAGGCCGATCGCGGTAGAGGCGGGGTCACCCGATGTCGGTGGGCGCCGCGCGGCGGCCGAACCGCCACTGGCCATCCTCGCGGACCAGCTCGTCCTCGGAGTG
>JAICUO010000515.1 GCA_025935815.1 Streptosporangiaceae bacterium | reverse complement strand
TCCACGCAACGCCAGTCACGCACGCGGAATAACCACCGGAGAGCCGTATGCACGGAAACGTGCACGTACGGTTCGGAGGGAGGCTGCGCGGAAAAGGACCCAAACGGGAACCTCGCCGCGCGGCCAACCCTACTCAACGGCACCCCCGCCGAAGACCGGATCACCCGGTGGGCCGCCGAAGCGGCCGCGAACGCCGCCACCGGCCCGGGCGACACCGACATGGGCGGCCCCGCCCCCGGCCGCACCACGCCGAGCCCGCGCGGCACCGGCAACCACGGCGGCACCTCCGACGGCAGGCCATCCGGGAACAGCCGCCCCCATGGCGGCACCGCCGACCCCGGCAACACCAGCCCTCCTGACAGGTCCCCCGCAGACGCGCGCCCCGCCGACACCAGCACCGGGCCGGAGCTGCGGGCCAAGGTCAACCTGACGATCCCGATGGGCACCGCCACCGGCCAGGGCAACCGGCCCGGCGAGGCCTGGGAACTCGGCGCGCTCGACCCCGCCCTCGCCCGCCAGCTCCTCGCGGCCGCCGCCCGGAGTCCGGGCAGCGAGTTCTGCGTCACCGTGACCGACCAGGACGGGTACGCGGTCGGGCACGGCTGCTGCCGACCCGCCAAGCCCGCCCGCCCCGCGAAACCCGCCAAGCGCGGTAGCCAGCCCGCCGGCCCCGCGCGCCCAGGACCCGCCCCGCCCGACCGCGCCACCTTCACCCGCCGCGAAGGGCCCGGACCACCCGGCGGCTTCGGATCCTGGACCCTCACCCTCCCCAGCACGAGCACCACCTACACCGTGGATCTCAGGCCCGTGCCCACCCACGCCTGTGACCACGCCTACCAATCGGCAGGCCACGACCCCAGCGCCTGGCTCCGCCACGTCATCCAGGTCCGCGACGGCAAGTGCTCCTTCCCCTCCTGCGGACGCCACGCCCGCGAGTCCGACCTCGAGCACGCGACCCCGCACGCGGACGGCGGCAAGACCTGCGCCTGCAACTGCCATTCGTGCAGCCGCTCGTGCCATCAGGTCAAGCAGCGCCCCGGCTGGACCGTCACCTCCCCCAAGCCTGGCTGGCACCAGTGGGCAACCCCCACCGGCCGCACCTACACCCAAGGCCCTTGGCGGTATCCAGCCTGAGGTCAGCCGTAGTAGTAGAGCGACCCGAGGACCCCGTAGCCGGCCGCAGCTACGTACAAGACCAGCCCCACGGCGCCGCTCAACCAGCCCGCGGTTACCTCCGCGTACCCAGGCCGGCGCCTAGCCCTGATCCGGCGGGCCGCGTTCACGCCCACTGCCATCGCCGTGATTCCCGCTGGCACGCCAGCGAAGCCTAGTATCCGCAGGGCGCCCGGCAGGGCGACGTCGTGATCAATGGTGGCGTACGAAGCGACGACGTAACCCAGCGTCGTGATGCCGCCGTAAAGCGCAACGAGACCGCCACCCAGCACGCCAGCCACCAGCGGGGCGCCGGCCTGCCCCTGAGCCACTGCCTGTTCTTTCCTCATGCCGCCACGATGCCAAGGCCTCGCCCGACCGGGCATCGGCCCCCGTACTCAACCAGGCCTGAGCACGTACTCAGCACCTCGGCTACCCGGTTGACCGAATTCGCCAGCAGCCGGTGTGCCTCCTCGCGGATGCCATGCTGTAGCACCTGGATGGCGACGACCAGCGGGGCGGGCGGCTGGTCATGCTGGCCTTGAGCGGCTAAGCCCCTCCCCAGCGGCGGGCTGTCAACGGCGGCGGGCTGAGCGCCGCTGGTGCCGCACGTCGATCATCAGGGCCACCGTGATACCGGGGGCGAAGAGTATGGTGACGGCCGCGCCGAGGGCCGCCACGAACGCCAGGGCATTGTCCGGCTGGAACGCCACGATCGTGGCCAGCACCCCGACCGCGGCCAGGATCAGCCCAACGCCGATCCACATGTCCCGCCCGACCGGCAGCCGGGCCGCGATACCCGGGGGGAGGTCGGCATCACCGTCAGGCCCAGCGCCCAGAAAACGAGGTACGTGACCGTGGGCACGATAATCACCGTTGCCTCGGTGCTGCCGGGTCCCTTGAGGGCCATGAGCGAGAAGATGCCGGGCACGATGACCGCGTACTCGATCCACCCGACGATCTTCGTCGCCCGCCACGGGTCGCGCGGCGACCGGGCCGGGGCGGGCGGCACGGGGATATCGGCGGTGACCTCGGCCAGTTCCGCGTACGTGCGGGACGCGTAGACCTGGCCCGCCCGCTCGCCAAGCTCGGCGGAGGTCAGCCGGCCATGCACGAACGCGTCCTTGAGGGTGGCGATCACCCGGTCACGGTCAGCGTGGGACGCGCGCAGGTGGCCACGGTCCCCGTGTCGCGCCGCCGTTGCCTCGTTGTCATGCCCTGCCATCACGGTGCCTCCCGCCCCGCGCGTGATGAAGCGAAGCGTAACGCCGCTGCCTCTCCGCTGGCTATCCCTGAGCCGGCTCCCCCGTCCTTCCCTGGCCGGCTGAACGCCAGCGGGGGCCGCAGGCCTTGCGCGCTGGTGAGCGCGGATATCTACTGGCAAATAGGGGCGGAACGGCACGGATCGACCCATTCGTTAGAACCGATTCCTCCGGTTCCCAGGGTGAAGGCGAGTACGAAGGTGGCAGCTGAGACGACGACCAGCTCGGCGACGACCGGGCTGCGGCGTGACGCGATCGGCCTGCGTGAGGTCCTCTTCCAGTCGATTACCGACATGGCGCCGGCCGCGGCGGTCGCGGCCTCGATCCCGGCCGGGGCCGGGTACGCGGGCGGATCGCTCCCGCTGTCGGTGCTCTTCGCGCTCATCGCCTGCCTGCTCACCGCGTCCTCGGTCGGCTTGCTGGCCCGGCATCTGCCCGCCGCCGGATCGCTGGCGACCTACGCCGCGCGCGGCATTCACCCGGCGGCGGGCTTCCTCACCGCGTGGGGGTACGTGCTGGTCGCGGTGCTGATCCCGCCGCTGGTGCTGCTGCAGCTCGGCTTCACCGTCGCGAGCACCATCAACGGCGACTTCGCCGGCTACCCGGCGAACCTGTGGTGGCCGTGGTCAATCGCGGGGGCGGTGATCGTGCTGGCGGCCGGCTACTACGGCATCCGTACCTCCGCACGGCTGGGCACCATCCTCGGGGTGTCCGAGATCGCGGTCTTCGTGGTGCTCGCGGTCTTCTTCATGGTGCACGCGGGCGGGCACAACACGCTGTCGGTGTTCGGCACCGGGCACACCCCGAGCGGGTACAAGGGGCTCACCGGGGTGATCGCCGGATCGGTCTACACGGTGCTCGCGTTCGGCGGGTTCGAGGGAGCGACGCCGCTGGCCGAGGAGAGCCGGGACCCCAAGCGGACCGTGCAGAAGGCCGTGCTGCTGGCGACGCTCGGCATCGGCCTGTTCTACGTGCTCACCACCTACGCCGCCACCGTCGCGTTCGGGCCGGACAAGTTCGCCACGTTCACCAGCTCCGGGGCCAGCTCCTGGGAGGGCATGGCCAAGAACCTCTACGGGCTGTTCTGGTTCTTCGTCTTCCTCGCGATCGTCAACTCCACCATCGCCAACGCCAACGCCGGGGTGAACATCTCCTCCCGGATCTCCTTCGCGATGGGCCGCATCCACGCGTTCCCGGCCGCGCTGGCCGGGGTGCACCGCACGCACCGCTCCCCCGTGCTCGCGATCGCGGCGTCTTTCGCGGCGACCTGCGCGGTCACCCTGGGCCTGGGCCTGGGCTACGGCCCTGTGAACGCCTTCGCGATGACCGGCACCGGCATCGTCATCGTGCTGGTCGCGATCTACATCCTGATGAACGTCGCCTGCATCGGCTTCTTCGCTCAGGCCGCCAACCGGGGCGGCCGCGCCTGGAACCCGTTCCTGCACCTGATCGTGCCGCTGCTGGGCATCGCCGCGTTCGTGCCCGCCTGGCTGACCTCGGCCGGCATCAAGGTCTTCTCGTTCGTGGTCCCGCTCACCGCGCCCGCCTCGTACATGGGACCCGGCGTGGCCGGGTTCATGGTGCTCGGGGTGATTTACCTGGGCTACCTGTACGCGCGGCATCCGCAGCGGGTTACCGAGGTCGGGCTGGTGCACCTGGACGAGCCGACGGCGACGGAGGCGCAGACCCCGTCGCCGGGGTGAGCGCTCCGGTGCGGGGCCATAAGATGGGCGTACGCGGACGGTGCGACGGGAGGCCGCGTCTTGGGCGAGTCGGCAGGCCCCCGGCCGGGCGCGGGCATCATCAGGCTGCACCGGCGGCCAGGACACTACCGAGACTTCCTCCGTGTCTATCGGGTGTACGTCGATGGCAACCTCGCTGGCAAGATTGCCCAGGACCAGACGCTTGACCTTGCCGTGACGGCGGGCGAGCATCGGGTTCGCCTCACCGTTGACGAGTCCTACACCAGCCGGGAGGTAGCCCTCCAGGTCCGCGCGGGCGAGCCGGCCGAGCTCACCTGCCGCCCCGGAGCGATACCGATCCTGTTCGCGGGACTGGTCCCGCGCCGGTACATCCGCCTACGATGACCCCGTGCAACCACCCGGGCCCGATGACGCGCTTCGCCTGTGGCGCGCTGGACGGCTGGCCATGAGTCATGACTGAGATTGAGTCAGCGATGACCGCCGCAGCGCGGTCCCTGCTGTCGTCCTTGCCTCTAGAGCGCCGGAAGGACGCCTGCTTCCCGTTCCCGAGCCCCATCCGCAGCCAATGGTCATACTTTCCCGGCCAAAGACCCGGCATCGCCCTGCCCGGGCTTTCGGTCGCCGGGCGGAAGGCGGCGCACCAGCTCCTGGCGACCGCGCTGTCGAGGCCCGCGTTCACTCAGGCCGTCACCATCATGGCGCTGGAAGAGGTCCTCGACCTTGACGAGCGCGGGCAGGTTGGACGGCGCAGCGACGGGTACCACGTCGCCGTCTTCGGCAGCCCCGGCGACGATGGGTGGGCGTGGCGGTTCGAGGGCCACCATCTGTCCGTCAACGTCACGGTGACCGCGGGGCGGCCGGTTGTCGGACCGCTGTTCCTCGGCGCCAATCCCGCGCAGGTCCGCGATCATGACGGCCGAGTCGTCGCCGCGCCGCTGCTGCGCGAGGAAGACCTCGCCCGTGCCCTCGTAGCCGGCCTGCCGCCCACTCTCCGGGACCAGGCCGTCATCTCCGCGACCACCCCGCGCGACATCATCACCACGACCGCGGCCACCGCCGGCCCGCTGGCACCGCCAGGGGTTCCCGCGTCCCGGCTGCCAGGCGAGGCGCGCAGCCAGCTCGACCAGCTGGTGACCATCTACCTAGGGCGGCTCGCCCCAGGACTAGCCGAGGATGAGCAGCGCAACATCGCAACGGCCGATCCCACCTTCGCGTGGGCCGGGGGGCTGCGCGCCGGACAGGGCCACTACTACCGGATACAGGCACCCGGATTGCTGGTCGAATACCACAACGCCCAGCGGAGCGCGAACCACGCCCATACCGTCTTGCGCAGGCCCGGCGACGACTTCGGCGCGTCGCTGCTGCCCGGCCACCTCGCCGCGGAGGGGTAACGCCGCGGAGGGGTAACTGAGCACCGAAGAGCTGATCCTCGCCGGCCTCGACGACACCCTGGCAGTACATCGCCTTACCGGGTTTCCTTCATGTTAATTTCAACTGGGAGATCTGTTCCATCCTGAGCGAATGCGATGTGATGACGATAATCCCGGCGTAGGAGACCGGGACCGCACAAGGAGACTCATGCGAATCGTCTTCCGCGCGTTCATCGCCACCTGTACCGTCATCGCGCTCGTGACCGGCG
>JAICUO010000740.1 GCA_025935815.1 Streptosporangiaceae bacterium | reverse complement strand
TTTGGGCTGGCCCGCCACCGTGTGGGGCACCGCCGGCGGGCGGCCCCCCGGGCCCCCCCGGGGGGGCGCCCGCGGTTCGCGCGGGCCGCACTGGCCGGCGCGGGGCCCCGGGGCCCGGCGCGGGCCGCTTTCATCG
This sequence comes from Streptosporangiaceae bacterium, assembly GCA_025935815.1. Taxonomy (GTDB): domain Bacteria; phylum Actinomycetota; class Actinomycetes; order Streptosporangiales; family Streptosporangiaceae; genus Trebonia. The sequence continues at coordinate 3,519 of JAICUO010000740.1, read as the reverse complement.
GGCGGATCGCAGCTCGATGCGGCGCCCGGTGATCTCACGGGGCGCGATCCGCAGGTAAACCTCGCGCTCGCCGCCGGGCCACGGCCAGACCGTGGCGTGCTCCTGCAGGCGGCGCAGCTCCGCCGGGTCCACAACCCGGTGTGCGGGGCCGTGCATCAGGACGCTCCAGCCTAGGCAGAGGGCCTCATCGATGTGGTCGACCTCGAGCGCCATCTCGGCGTCGGCGTTTTCGTCGATGACGGTGCCCTCGGCGGTCCGGATCACGACGATACCGGCCGGCAGCACGGGGTCGGCCAGCACGGCGAAGTTGACCGGGACCACGACCGGGCCGGAAGCCGCGGCGAACGCGATCCGCCCGATGCCTCCGGGCTTGATCAGGCGGCGGCACTCGGCCGGCAGGAGCGGGCTGAGGAACCGTACGTCGGCCTGGCGGCCCTGGCCGGGCGGCACGTTCGCGCCCGCGCCGAGCAGCGCGGCCGGCGTGGTCCGCAGCGCGGCGGCGAGCTTCCTGAGCACGGCCGGGGCCGGCCGTCCCGGGTACCGCTCCAGGTACTCCAGGTACCGCAGGCTCAGCCCGGTGCGCGCCGCCAGCTGCACCTGGCTCAGGTGCAGCTCAGCCCGCCGCCGGGCGATCCGCCTGCTCAGGTCGCCGGGGTCGGGCGGGGACGGCCAGCGCTGGTATTCGCGCCCGGGATCTGGCCGGGTCACGGAGTTGATGCTCATCGGGGTCGCGGTGCCCGGCGGGCACCGCTTCACCTCCTCGCCTGTTCCGGCGTGGCGAGCGTGGCGCCCCCCACACATCACCCACCCTCAGCAGGGCGAACCCGGGCAGGGAGTGCCGTCGGCCCCATCCGGGCGGGACGTTGGTCATCGCGCGCTAGCACGGCCGGCTCCGGGTCCCGGGACCCGGTCAGCGGGGGACCTCCGGCCCTGGCCGCGGCGAAGCGCCGGGGCGAGGCTGGCATCCTTCGGTCGATTAGCCCGGGGGTGGTATCGATGATCGAAGTGACGGCGGAGGCGCTGGCCACCCACTCGTTCCTGCGCGACATGTCCCGTGACCACCTGGCCGTGCTGGCGCAAGCCGCCTCGCAGGTTACCTTCCCGGCCCGGTACCGGCTCTTCGAAGACGGCGGTGGCGCCAGCCGGTTCTGGCTGATCCGGTCGGGCACCGTGGCGCTCGACCTGCAGGTGCCCGGGCAGGGCCGGATGAAGATCGACACCATCCGCATGGATGAGCTGCTCGGCTGGTCGTGGCTGTTCCCGCCCTACCGGTGGGCCTTCGGCGCCGTGTCCGCCAGCCCAGTCGAGGCTTTCCAGTTCGACGGCCCGACGGTACGCGCCTGCTGCGAGTCCGACCCAGCCCTCGGCTACGAGCTCACCCGGCGGCTGGCCCGCGTGGTCGCCAAGCGACTGCAGGCGACGCGGTACCGGCTGATCACCACGTCCAGCCAGACGGCGAGCGCATTCCGGCCTGAGGAGATGTCGTGATGATGAAGACGATCGATGATGTCGCGGTGGAAGGCCGGCGAGTGCTGGTGCGCGCCGACCTCAACGTGCCGCTGGACGGCGCCCGGATCGCCGACGACGGCCGGATCCGGGCCAGCCTGCCGACGCTGGCCACACTGGTCAGCCGGGGCGCCGAGGTGATCGTAGCGGCTCACCTCGGCCGTCCCGGCGGCCGGCCGGACCCGAAGTACTCGCTGGCGCCGGTCGCGGCACGGCTCGCTGAGCTGCTCCGCCAGGAGGTGGGCTTCCCCGGCGACATCACCGGCCCATCGGCCCGCGCCGCGATCGTGGCCCTGCGTCCCGGTGGCCTGGTCATGCTGGAGAACCTGCGCTTCGACGAAGCCGAGACCAGCAAGGACGACCTGGCCCGCGGACACTTCGCCGACCAACTCGCGGCACTGGCTGATCTCTATGTCGCGGACGGATTCGGCGCGATGCACCGCAAGCACGCCAGCGTCTACGACGTCCCCCTGCGCCGGGCCAGCGTGGCCGGCTACCTGGTCCAGGCCGAGGTCGCCGCGCTGCGCCAGCTGACCGCGGACATCCGGCGCCCGTACGTAGTCGTGCTCGGCGGCGCGAAGGTCGCCGACAAGTTCGACGCGTTCGCCAGCCTGATGTCCAGGGCCGACCGGATCCTGGTCGGCGGGGCCATGGCGTTCCCGTTCCTCGCCGCTCGCGGCCTCAAGACCGGCACGTCCCTGCTCGTCCCCGACCAGGTCGACGCGGCCGCGCGCTACCTCGTGCACGCCGCGCCCGGCCAGATCGAGCTGCCGTCCGATTTCGTGGTGGCCACCGAGATCGCGGCGGACGCGCCGCGCCAGGTGGTGGCCGCGGACGCCATCCCGGCCGAGCAGATGGCCCTCGACATCGGGCCGCAGTCAGCAGCGACCTTCGCCGCCGCCCTCGAGACGGCCGGAACGGTCTTCTGGAACGGCCCCATGGGCGTGTACGAGCTGGCCCCCTACGCGGCGGGCACCCGGGCGCTGGCCTGGGCCGTGGCCGATGGCGGCGCGTTCACAGTGGTCGGCGGCGGCGACACCGGCGCGGCCATCCACTCGCTCGGCTTCCCCGCCGGCGCGTACGGTCACCTCTCCACCGGCGGCGGCGCCAGCCTGGAGTTCATCCAGGGCAAGACCCTGCCCGGCCTGGCCGCGCTGGAATCGCGATGATCTCGCCAGCGCGCCTGGTTTTGCTGCGGCACGGGCAAAGCGAGTGGAATGCGGCCGGAGTCTTCACCGGCTGGGAGAACGCCCACCTGACCGCCCGCGGGGAAGCCGAGGCGGCGCGGGCCGGATCGATGCTCGCCGAGCGCGGTGCGCTGCCCGCCTTCGTGCACACGTCCCTGCTGCAGCGGACGATCCGCACTGCCGACCTCGCCCTGGCCGTGGCGGACCGTGACTGGATCCCGGTGCGCCGCTCCTGGCGGCTCAACGGCCGGCACTACGGGGCGCTGCAGGGGCGGAACAAGGACCAGGTGGCCCGGCAGTACGGCGAACGGCAGACGCAACTGTGGCGCCGCTCGTATCACGGTGTCCCGCCGCTGGCCGCCGCCGAGGCTTGGCGACTCCAGCTGGGCGATCCCCGGTACGCCGCGGTGCCGCCGGAAGCCCAGCCGCGCGCCGAATCGCTGCGTGACGTGTCCGCGCGGCTGTTGCCGTACTGGTACGACGCGATCGTGCCGGACCTGCGGGCGGGCGGCTGCGTGCTGGTGGTCTCCCACGGCAACACGCTGCGGGCCTTGGTCAAGCACCTGGAGTCGGTACCCGACGACCGGATCGCCGGGCTGGAGATCCCCACCGGAATCCCGCTGCTGTACGAGCTCGGGCCGGACCTGTGCCCCGGCGACCCGGGCGGTCACTATCTCGACCCGCAGGCCGCGCTCTGGTGACGAATGTCCCGGTCCTGGAGTCCTTTCGTCCCTGGCCGCCGATCGCTCGCCATTCGACACTGATCCGGAAAGATGGGGATTTGCCCCAGGCTGGAGGCTATGGCGATGTATGACAAGATCCTGGT
>JAICUO010000022.1 GCA_025935815.1 Streptosporangiaceae bacterium | reverse complement strand
GCCGGGCATGCTCCAGGCAGGCGGTCGCCTCCGCCGGGTCCCGCGCCCTCGTTAGGGCGCCCAGCAACTGCCCGGCCTGGCAGGCGACCGCGGGCAGCGGAGCTGCCTCCGCCGCGGCCGCGGCCCGGCGGGCCAGCCGCTCGGCTTCCTGAACCTGGCCAGGCCCCGGGAGATCGAGGGTCAGGTGCGCCTGGACGATGTCGACCGGCGCGGTGTCCTGATCGGGGGCGTCCGCCCCCAGGAGCCTGCGCGCGGTGCCGACCTGGGCCAGCCCCTCGCGGGACCGGCCGCCGACCATGGCGGCCCACGCCAGCCGGGTGTGCACTCGCGCCCGGGACGGCCCGTCCAGCATGGAGGTGACCCGCTCTAGCTCCCCGGCCGACGATATGGCCCGCTCCACCTGCCCCGCCTCCACCAGCGCGTACAGCTGGGCGGCGACGGCGTCCGCCCGGGCCCGCGCGTCGCCGTCGGCGGGCAGCAGGTCCAGCGCCTTGTCCAGTAGCGTCACCGCCGAGGTGGCCGCCCCCTGGTGCAGGGCGCGCCGCCCGGCCTCGGCGAACAGCGCCCCGGCCCCGACCGGGTCACCTGCCTGCAGGCGCAGCGCGGCCGCCGCCTGGCACCACTCGCCGGGGAAACCGGGGTAGACCTCCGCCACCGCCTGCGCCGCCCGCGCCGCCAGCGCCGCCCGGCGATCCGGGGAAAGCAGGCTGAGCAGCGCGTCCGCGATCAGCGAGTGCTGGAATGAGTACCAGTCGGGGGTTTCCTCATCGGGGCCCACGAACTGGCCGATGACGTCGTCGTGCAGCTGGCTGAGCAGCTCGCGGTGTCCCATCCCCGACGCTGCCTGCAGCAGGGGCACCGGGAACCGGTGGCCGAGCACCGCGGCCAGGGACAGCAGGTCCCTGGCGTGCGAGCCGATGAGGTCCAGCCGGTGTCCGATCGTCCGCGCCACCGTGGCCGACATCCGGTTCCGCAGCCCGCCCGTCACCTGCCACCCGGTCGGCTCGGGGGACAGCAAGCCGCTGGCGAGCGCCTCCTCCAGCAGTTCCTCCGCGACCAGCGGGATGCCGGCGCTGCCCGCCCACACGTACTCGGTGAGCTGGCTGGGCACCTGCGATGGCGCCATGGCCAGGCACGAGCCGAGTAGCTCATGGATGTCCGGTTTCGGCAGCCGTTGCAGGGTCAGCGACGCGCCCGAGCCCCGGCGCGTCACTGCCTTCGCCACGTCCAGCGCGGGCGAAGGGCTCGCGCGCACCGTCCCCAGCAGGACCGTGGGCTGGGCCGCGAGGTTGTCGGCGAGGTACTCGGCCACCGCCAGCGTCTCGGCGTCGGAATCCTGGAGGTCGTCGAGGATCAGCAGGCAGCCGCCCTCCGCCCCGGCCAGGGCGGTCAGCCGCAGGACGCCTTCGGCCAGCACCACCAGCGATCCGCTGCCCTCGCCAAACGGCGGGGCACCCCAGTCAGGTACCAGCCGGGCGAGGACCGGGCGGTAGGGGCCCAGGGCAGAGACGTCGATCGCGGGCCTGGACCGCAGCAGCGACATGAGCGCCTCGGTCAGCGAGCGGAATGGCACCATAGGGCCGATGCTGCTGCCGCGACCTCGCATGATGGTCATTCCGGCGGCGAATGCCTGGTCGGCTGCCGCGGCCGCCAGCCGGGACTTGCCGATTCCCGCCTCGCCGATCAAGAAGACCGCGCCGCCGTGGCCATCCCGGGCAGCGCCCAGCACAGACTGCACCAGCCGGAGCTCGCCGTCTCTGCCAATCATTGACGATGCCCGAGCCACCACAGGCTTGAAACTACGGTAACTCTTTGACGCGGTCTAGGCCGGCGTGTCGCGCGCGGGTTACATCCGCGTAATGACCATGGTTCGCGAGGGGGGCCGTCCCGGACTGGAAAATCCATTGCCGCAGGATACGGACGCCTTGAGAATCTCCGGCGCACGGCCCGCCGAAATTCTCACTGTCAGATTATTTGCATGGCGGCGTCAGATCCGATGCCGAACCAAACCCCCACCGAATACCATATAGCGGCATCATATCCCAGTTACCGACAAAACCGGACCCCGGGTACCCGTCGCCGTATCCGCGGCTCACCCGGACGCGCCCCGAGGGGACCCTCCGGCAGCCGCCCGGGCCCGGCGGCGACAATGGCCTTATGGTGCGTGACGCAAACGAGCTGACGGTGAACCCTCTCGCGCTACTCCGGCATGGCGCCACGGCGGTGGCGGTCGCGCGGGTGGCGCTCGGCGTGGCCGCGCTGGCCCGGCCTTCTGTGCCGGCCCGGCCCTGGGTGGGCGAGCCGGCGGATGAGATCGGCCTGCAGGTGCTGGGGCGCGCCCTCGGCGCGCGTGACCTGGCCCTCGGCCTCGGCACGCTCGCCGCGGCCGGCGTGTCGCTCGCCGCGGGCGGCAAGCCGCCCGCCGGCCCCTGGCCGGCCGCCGCGTGGTACGCGGCCGGAGCGCTGTCTGACGCCCTGGACCTGACGATCACCGTGACGGCGTGGCCGCGGCTCCCCCGGGCGACCCGGTGGCTGGTCGCCGCGTCGGCCGGCGGCGCGGCGCTGGCCGGCGCCGCCGCAGCGCTGACGCTAATCCTGGAACGCGCCGCCGACAACCGCTGATGGACGTCGCCATCGTGGTCTTCACCCGCGACCTGCGGGTGCACGACAACCCAGCGCTCGCGACCGCCGTAGCGCGTGCCCGGCAGGTGGTACCGCTCTTCGTCGTGGACCCGGCGCTCGCCGTCCCCCCGAACCGGGCGCGGTTCCTGGCCGATTCACTCAAGGCCCTCAGGGCAGGGCTGCGCGACCGAGGCGGCGACCTGGTCATCCGGCGGGGCGATCCGGTCGCCGAGGTGATCACGCTAGCGACCCGGACGGGCGCCGGGGCCGTCTTCATCGCCGGCGACGTCTCCCGCTACGCGGCCCGCCGCCAGCAGCGCCTGAACCGGGAGTGCGCCGCGCACCGGATAGCGCTCGAGGTCACGCCCGGCCACGCGGTGGTGCCGCCCGGCGACCTCCGGCCGGCCGGCGGCGGCGATCACTACCGGGTGTTCACGCCGTACTGGCGCGCCTGGCAGGCCGCCCCGTGGCGGCCGCCGTGCCCGGCCCCGTCCGCCGTCGACGTCCCCGCGGGCATCGGCCCCGGTGACCTGCCGGGCACCGGGGCGCGTTCCCCCGGACAGGCGGCGGCCCTGCTGGCCGGCGGCGAGCGGGCCGGCCTGGACCGGGCCCATGCCTGGCTGGACGGCCCGCTCAAGGAATACGACGACCAGCGGGACAGCCTCGCGGGCGACCAGACCTCCCGGCTGAGCGCCTACCTGCGATTCGGCTGCGTGTCACCGCTGGTGCTCGCGCGGGAAGCGCTGCACCGCCCCGAGGGCGCGCAGTTCTGCAGGCAGCTGGCCTGGCGTGACTTCTTCCACCAGGTCACGGCCGCGTTCCCGGGCATCGCCGCCGTCGACTACCGGCCGGGTGCCGCGGGCCCGCGGCAGTGGTCGGCGGGCGCCGGGGACCTCGACGCGCTGGACGCCTGGCGGGCCGGGCGCACCGGCATCCCCATCGTCGACGCCGGCCTGCGCCAGCTCGCCGCGGAGGGGTTCATGCACAACCGGGCGCGGATGATCACCGCCTCGTTCCTCACCAGGACGCTGGGCATCGACTGGCGGCACGGGTACCGGCACTTCCGTGACCTGCTCGCCGATGGCGACGTGGCCAGCAACGCGGGCAACTGGCAATGGGTGGCCGGAACCGGCAACAACCCGCGCCCCGGCCGGGTCCTCAGCCCCCTCCGCCAGGCCGCCCGGTTCGACCGCGACGGCGACTACGTGCGCCGCTACGTCCCTGAGCTGGCCAGCCTGGCCGCCCCGGGCATCCACGCCCCGTGGCGGCTGCCCGAAGCCCGCCGCAGGCAGCTCCGCTATCCCCCGCCGCTCATCGACGTCAATATCTCGCCACGGTTGAGCCACCGCTGAATACTTGGCCTCGTGCGGGAAAGCAGCAGGCGATGGCTACGAAAACCGCACGGCAGACCAGGCAGGGCCTGCTCGGCCCGTACCTGAACGACCACCTGGCCGGCGCGACCACGGGCGTGAGCCTTGCCCGGCGGATGGTGGCGTCGGCCGAGCCCGGCAGCGAGCGCGCCACGGCCTTGACCAGGCTGGCGACTGAGATCACCGAGGACCGGTCCGCGCTCCTGCGGATCATGATCGCGCTCGGCGTCCAGGTCCGCGGCTACAAGGTGTTCGCCGCCTGGGCCGGGGAGAAGGCGGGGCGCCTGAAGCTCAACGGTCGCCTGCTCAGGAGGTCCCCGCTCAGCGACCTTGAGGAGACGGAGGTCCTCTGGCTCGGCGTGCAGGGCAAGACCGCCGGGTGGCGGGCGCTTCGCGAGCTCGCCGACAGTGATAGCCGGCTCGACGCCGCGCGCCTTGACAACCTCCTCGCCCGCGCGAATCGGCAGGCGAGCGCGCTCGAAACCCTGCGCTCCAGCGCTGCGGAGCACGCGCTCACCACCGCTTCCAGCTGACGATGATGACGAGCCGCCCGTGGTCGGGGGCTCAGTCCGCATCGGGAATATGGCGTTCACCGTAGCCCGCGAAGCGCGCCCGGAGCCAGCCGCCGATGCGCTCGATCGCCTGGTCGGACTCCGGCAGCAGGCCGGCGAACGCCTGCCACACGTGCGGCATCTGGTCCCAGACTTCCAGCGTGACGTCGCCCCCGGCCGCGCGTGCCCGGGCGGCGAACCGGGTCGAGTCGTCGAGGATCACCTCAGCGTCGCCGACCTGGATCAGGAGCGGCGGCAGCCCGTGCAAGCCGGCGTACAGCGGCGAGGCATGCGGGTGCCGGGGATCGGCGCCGGCCAGGTACGTCGCCGCGGACTCGCGGATCCCGTCCGGCTTGATCATCACGTCGGCGTCCGCGCGGGTGATCAGCGACTCACCGGTGAGCGCCAGGTCCGTCCAGGGCGACATCGCGACCGCCGCCGCGGGCAGCCGGTCGCCGGCGTCGCGCAGCGCCACCAGCGTGGCGAGGGCCAGGCCGCCGCCCGACGAGTCGCCCGCGATCGCGATGGCCGCCGGGTCGGCGCCGCCGTCTAGCAGGAACCGGTACGCGGTCAGCGCGTCGTCCACGGCGGCGGGAAACGGGTGCTCGGGCGCCAGCCGGTAGGCGACGCTGAGCACGCGGACCTGCGCGGCCGCCGAGATGAGCGCGACCATGCGCCGCAACATGGCCGGCGAGCCGGCCTGGTAAGCCCCGCCGTGCAGGTACAGCAGCACGCGGACGCTGTCGACGCCCGCGGCGATCACCCATTCGGCCGGCACTCCCCCGGCATCGGCCGGCTCGACGGTGGTGCCGGGCGGCGGTTGCGCGGCGACCGAATCGATGGCCGCCCGGCGCTCGGCGATCGTCAGGTCCGCCAGGCCGACGCCGCGCAGTAGCTCCTGTACCGTCGCCAGTTCCTCACTCGCCATCGGGTCCCTTCCGTTGCTTGCTGGCGGCGGTCGCCATCGCGCAAGCATCCTCGCCGCGCGGGCCTCGCCAGGCAACCGGTTTTCAGCCAGGCGATACTGCCGCTCCAGGGTGGCTTCAGTGCCGCTTCCGCACCGCGCGCCCAGCTGTGCTGGGCCGGTTCCTGGTGCGCTGAACGCCGCTGGGACAGTAGCGGTTAGCTGTCGGTGCAGGTGGGCCACTGCTCTAGTGCCCACTGTGCCCAGCCCGGCCACCCTGCTGGCGGGTCGGGGATCGCACCGCCGTCGAGCTCGGCGGCGTCGGGCTCCTGGAACTGCTCCCGCCACGCGTCCACGTCGGCCTCGCTCATCGGGAACGTCTGGTGCGGTGTCGTTTCCTGGCGGTGCGCGATGCGGGCGAGCTGGACGTCCTTGTCCACGGGCAGGTAGACCACCTGGCAGGCCGCCCCGGCCGACCGGGCCAGCCAGCGCAGCGCCGACCGCTCGTCGCGGCCCCAGAGCCCGAAGTCGAGCACGACGCTGGTCCCCAGCCGCAGCGCCTGCAGGGCGACCGAGATGAGCCGCCCTTCGAGCACCCACCGCTCACCACCCGGCCGCTGGAAGTCACCTATGGAATTGCCGAACAGCGCGATCTGCCAGTGATCCGGGGTCAGCCGCACCGCCGGGTGCGTTGCGGCGAGTTCCCTGGCCCGGGTGGTTTTCCCGGCTGCGGGGAGCCCGACCATCAGGAACATCGTGGCCGCGCCACGCGGGTCCTGCCTGGCCACAGCCCCGGCCGCGGGCGGGCAGCGGAATGGGTCTTGGTAGTGCGAATCGGAACACCGCGACTGGGACATGGCTCCCCTGATCAGGCAGGATGACCCGGCAGCACAGGAATGCGCGCTGGCTGCCGGCCGGACACTGATCCGGCGGTACGTCCTGGCCCTGCCCCGGCCGGGGCAGGCAATGAGGCCGCGGTCACCGCAGCCCGGCACCGCCGCTAAGCGGCGGTCCGGATATTCATGGCAGCGCAGCAGCACATGCCTCCACCATAGCCGCCAGCGTCGGCTTAGGAGGGCCGGAGCGATCGTGATCGCTCCGGCCCTTCGCCCCTTTGCCGACATAACGAACCGTGCCCGGCTGGAAGTTTCAACCGCCCGCCCCTGCTGGCAATTACCGCGATTCCCGCCAAACGCCCGGTCGCGGGCGAGATACTTGAGCATGCGTGACGAGCGGGACGGGGATCCTCACGTTCACCAGCAGGTAGCGGCGGGCGGGCCCGGCAATGGCCCGCTGCCCGCCAATCCGGGTGCGACCGTCAGGCAATGGCTGGCCGATTCGAGCGATCGCGACGCCCATCGCGAAGCAGCTGGGCATCCCCAATTGCGTATTACCGCGCAGGGCCGATACTGGTTGTTACATGGCGAATGCCTACTGACTGGGAGGGGCAGTGGCTAACGTCCGGGCTGGACGCTACGCCTTCGTGGCCGGGCGGGATCTCATCATCGCGGGAATGCCGCCGCCGGTCGCGCGATCGGCGTACCTGGAGCAGGTGCGCCGGATCGCGCCACCCGACCCGCCAGGCCTGCAGGAGCGCGACGCCGAGCTAGCGGAACTGGCCCGATTCTGCCTGGCCCCGGACGGCCCCGCGTACGCGTGGTGGCGGGCCGGACCGTGGGCGGGCAAGTCGGCCCTGCTGTCCACGTTCGTCTTGCGCCCGCCGGCCGAGGTGGCCGAGCGGGTGCGCATCGTGTCGTTCTTCATCACCGCCCGGCTGGCCGCTCAGGAGACCGGCGGCGCGTTCACCGGCGTGCTGCTTGAGCAGCTGGCCGCCCTGCTCGGTCAGTCCCTCCCGACGGTGCTGCCGGCCGTGACCCGGCAGGCCTGCCTGCTGGACCTGCTGTCGCAGGCCGCGACCGCGTGCGCGGACGCCGGCGGCCGACTGGTACTCGTGGTGGACGGCCTGGATGAGGATCGCGGGGTGACCACCGGCCCGGATGCGCACAGCATCGCCGGGTTGCTGCCCGCTGACCCGCCGTCGGGGATGCGGGTGATCGTGGCTGGCCGCCCGAACCCCCAGGTTCCCGACGACGTGCCGGACTGGCACCCGCTGCGCGACCCGAAGATCATCCGGCCGCTCACGCAGTCGCCGTATGCACGGGACATGCAGCGACTTGCCCGGCAAGAGCTGAGGCGCCTGCTGCAAGGCAGTCCGGCGGAGCAGGACCTGCTCGGCTTGGTGACTGCCGCCCGCGGTGGCCTGACCGCCACTGACCTGGCTGAGCTGGCAGGCCTCCAACTGTGGGAGGTGGAGAACATTCTGCAGGCTGCCGTCGGGCGCACGTTCCGGAGCCGCCCCAGCCACTACGACCTCCAGACCCGGCCGGAGCGTTACCTGCTCGGACACGAGGAACTGCAGGCTGCGGCCACCCGCTACGTGGCTGGCGGCCTTGATGGCTACCGCGAGCGGCTGCACTCCTGGGCCGATGACTATCGCGCCCGCGGCTGGCCAGCACAGACCCCGGAGTACCTGTTCGCCGGCTACTTCCGGCTGCTGGATGACCTCGGTGACCTGCCCAAGATGATCGCACTCGCCCTGGATGGGGCCCGCCACAACCGGATGCTGGACCTGGCCGGCGGGGACGCGGCCGTCCTCGCCGAGACCCGGACCGCCCTGGACCGGATCGCCGCCAGCGACGACCCCGACCTGCCCAGTGCCTTGGCAGTCGCCTGCCACCGCGACCACCTTGTCGACCGTAACGACCACATCCCCACCGAGCTGCCCGCCGTCTGGGCCCGCCTGGGCCAGTTGCCCCGGGCGCAAGCCCTGGCCCGCTCGGCTAAAGACTCGGACACGCAGGCAAACGCCCTCGCCCTCATCGCGCAGGCACTCGCTGAGGTCAGGCAGCACCAGCAGGCCGAGGCGACGGCGGCCTCGATCACTGACCCGGAGTGGCAGGCGATCTCACTGGCCCTGGTCTCGGCGGCACTCGCCCAGGACGGGCAGCACCCGCAGGCCCAGGTCATCGCCGCGAAAGCGGAGGCGCTGGCCAGCACCATCCCCGACCAGCACTCGCGGGCGCGCGCCCAGGCCGGGGTCGCCATCGCGCTGGCGGAGGCCGGCTACCACCGGCAGGCCGAGGGCATCGCCCGCTCGATCACCCACCCGGAGTCGCAAGCAAGCGCGCTCAGCCACGTCGCCAGTGCACTCACTCGGGCGGGACGGCGCCAGCAAGCCGAAGCCATTGCCCGCTCGATCACTGACGACGAGTACTGGCAGGCAAGCACCCTCGCCCGCATCGCCGAGGCGCTCGCCCAGGCCGGCCACCGCCGACAGGCCCAGGTCACCGCCGCGCAGGCCGAGGCTATCGCCCGCTCGATCCCTTACGACTACCTGCGCGAAAGCGCCCTTGGCCTCGTCGCCGGGGCATTCGCGCGAGCCGGGCTGCGCCAGCAGGCGGGGGCCGTGGCCGGCTCGATCACCAGCCGGGACTCCCGCGATAGCGCACTCGCCCAGGTCGCAACGGCACTGGCCCGGGCCGGGCACTACCAGCAGGCCGAGGCCACCGCCGCGTCGATCACCGACCTCGCCGCCCGGGCCCGCGCCCTCGCCCAGGTCACCAAGGCCCTGGCCCAGGCCGGCCAGCACCCGCAGGCGCAGGCGGCAGCCGCGCAAGCCGAGGCCACCGCCCGCTCCATCACCGGCCTCGCCGCCCAGGCGAGCGCCCTCACCCAGGTCGCGGGCGCCCTGGCCCAGATCGGCCAGCACCCGCAGGCGCAGGCCGCAGCCGCGCAAGCCGAGGCCACCGCCCGCTCCATCACCAACTCGTACTGGCGGGTCACCGCCCCGGCCGAGTTCGCGGTGGCACTCGCCCACGCCGGGCAGTACCAGCAGGCTGAGGCGGTTGCCGGACAAGCCGAGATCGCCGCCCGCTCGATCGATAACCCGCTCACGCGGTGGACCGCCTTGGCCAAGATCGCCAGGGCACTGGCCCGCGCGGAGCAGCGCCAGCAGGCTGAGGCCATCGCCGCCTCGATCACTGACCCCGACCTGCGCGCGCGGACCCTGGCCGCAATCGCGGAGGCACTGATCCAAGCCGGCCAATGCCAGCAGGCCGAAATTTCCGCCCATTCGATCACCGACCCCTACTGGCGGGGCAGCGCGTTGGCGCAAGTCGCCGGGACGCTGGCCCAGGCTGGTCAACAGCAGCCCGCCCAGGCTGCGGCCTCGTCGATAACCGACCCGCACTGGCAGGTAAGCGCCCTCGCCCAGATCGCGGCGGCACTCGCCCAGGCCAAGCTGGGCCAGCAGGCCACGGCCACCGCCACGCAGGCCGAGGCTATCGCCCGCTCCATCACCGACGAGTATGCGCGAGAGAGTGCCTTGGGCGAGATCGCGGGGGCACTGGCCCGGCTGGGGCAGCGCCAGCAGGCCGAGGCCATCGCCGCCTCACTCACCGACCCGACCTCGCGGCTAAGCGCCCTCGCCCAGCTCGCAACGGCGCTGGTTCAAGCCGGGCAGCCCCAGCACGCCGAGGCCGTCGCCGCCTCGATCACCGACCCGGACTGGCGGGCAAGCGCCCTCGCCCAGGTCGCGGGCGCGCTGGCTCGGGCCGGGCGGTACCAGCACGCCCAGGACACCGCCGCGCAGGCCGAGGCTGCCGCCCGTTCGGTCGACGACCCGCTGTCGCAGGTGCAAGGCCTGGGCGAAATCGCGGAGGTTCTCGCCGGGGCCGGGTTGTACAAGCCAGCCGAATCTGTCGCTCGCTCCATCACCGACTCGAACTCGCAGGCAAGCGCCCTGGCCCACGTCGCCGAGGCGATGGCCCGGGCGGGCCAGACGCGTTCCGCGGCACGCGTGGCTGCCGCGGTTTGCGCCACCGGCGAGTTCATGACGGCGGTCAGGCCGGTGTTCTTGCTCGCGCCTTCCGCGTACGCGACGCTGGCCCGCACGCTGGAGGAACGGCAGCAGCCCTAAGCGGGGTGGACGTCCGCCCGGCCCTTCCAATGCGGAAGCAGTGCGGTTTCAGTGCGGAAGCAGTGCAGTCAACGCAAGACCTTGGCGTTCGGCGGCGACTCGCGGCTACCTGGCTGGTCTGTACAGGCAGCCCCTCACTTACGCACAAGGGAGACCCGCGATGACGGATCACAAGGTTGTCAGCCAGCAGGAGTGGCAGGCGCTGCGCGCGGACCTGCTCCAGCGCGAGAAGGAGCACACCCGCGCGGGCGATGAGCTGGCGCGGCAACGCCAGGAGCTGCCGTGGGTCGCCGTCGAGAAGGACTACCGCTTCGCGACCGACGACGGGCCGCGGCCCCTAGCCGGCCTGTTCGACGGCCGCTCGCAGCTGCTGATCTATCACTTCATGTTCGGCCCCAGCTACCAGGCCGGCTGCCCGGTCAACTCCTCGATGGCCGATGGCCTTGACGGCCTGCTGCCGCACCTGCACGCCCGCGACGTGACCCTGTTGCTGGTCTCGTCGGCGCCGCTGGCGAAGCTGCAGGCCTACAAGCGGCGGATGGGCTGGCACCTCCCGTGGGCCTCGGCGGCCGGCACCGACTTCAACCTCGACTACGGCGGCGCCTACCCTCCCGAGGCCACCGGCGGCCTGGACGAGATCGCGCTGCCGCCCATCGTCGCTCAGAACGCGAAGGCGACCGGGACCGACATTCGCGGGTACCTGTCGGAAGCGCCGGCGATGAGCGCCTTCGCCCTGGCCGACGGCGCCGTCTACCAGACCTACACCACCACGTGGCGCGGGGTGGAGTTCCTGATGCCCTACTACCCGATCCTTGACCGGGCGCCCAAGGGCCGCGACGAAGGCGACGCCTGGCAACTCTGGATCCGCCGCCACGACGAATACGACCTCGGCGATGTGGGGGCCGGGGGTTGACCATTCGTGGAAGCGCTGGCCCCGTCGGACTCGGTGACCTTCACCTCTCCCCGCCTCTCCAGTTGCTTGAGGAACTCCAGGACAAACAGGTAGGGCGTGCCCCCGGTCACGGCAATGAGGGCGCCGGCAGGGACTGTTCGGTCCAGATGACCTTCCCGGTCGCCACATTCCGGGTACCCCAGCGGTCACAGAGCGCGGCGATCAGTTGCAGGCCGCGGCCGCCTTCATCGGTCCAGGATGCGCGGCGGGGGCGCGGGGTGGTCAGGCTGCCGTCGAAGACCTCGCACACGAGGCTCCGGCTGCGCAGCAGCCGGAGCCGGCACGGTCCCCGCGCATGCCGGACTACGTTGCCGACCAGCTCGCTGACGACCAGCTCGGTGGTCATCGTCAGTTCCTCCAGATGCCAGGAGGCGAGTTGGTCGCGCACGTGCTGGCGGGCAGCGCCGGCTGCCCGCGGGTCCTCGGGCAGCGGCCAGGTGGCGACGGCATCTGGTGCCGTGGCCCGGACCCGGGCCACGAGCAGTGCAGCGTCGTCGCCCTGTTGCTGGTCATCGGGCAAGAGCGCCTGCGTGAGGATGTCGCACATCCGGTCCAGGCCCTCGGCCTGAAGCATCCGGAGCAGCCCAGCCATGCGGCCCATGCCCACACCCGGATCGCAACTGGCCGAGTCGATCAGGCCGTCGGTGTACAGCACAAGCACGGCGCCGTCCGGGATCTGCAGCTCAGAAACCTCGAACGGAGGCCCGGCCACGCCCAGCGGAGGGTCGCCCTCGTCCTGCGCGAAACGCACAGTCCCGTCCGGGCAGACGACGGCGGGCGGCGGGTGGCCCGCCCTGGCGACGGTGCAGCTACTGGTCGTCGGATCGTAGATCGCGTAAAGGCAGGTGACGAACGAGTCGTCACCGAGGCCGCAGACCAGGTCGTTGAGGTGCGCCAGCACCTCGTCGGGCGGCAGCTCAAGGTCGGACAAGGTCTGCAGTGCGGTGCGCACGCGTCCCATGACGACCGCCTCTGGCAGCCCGTGCCCCATGACGTCCCCGATGACCAGGGCAACCCGGTCGGCCGACAGGGGGATAACGTCGTACCAGTCGCCCCCCACGTCCATGCCTCGTCCGGCGGGGAGGTACCTGGCCGCCGCGGTGACGGCGGGTAGCTCGGGCAGCTGCCGCGGCAGCAGAGCGCGTTGCAGCGCCTGAGACCGGGCGTGCTCAGCGTCGAAGAGCCGGGCGCGCTCCAGAGCCTGGGCGATCAGGCCGCTGAGCGTGGTCAGCAGCGCGCGCTCGGCGTCCGTCAGAGTGCGCGGCCGGTCGAAGGAGATCACGCACAAGCCCAGCACTCGCCCCGAGACGACCAGCGGCAGGTACGCCCATGCCTGCTTGCCGGATGCCGCCACCAAATCCGCCGCAGCCGGGTAGTGCAGGATGAACTCATCCACTGACGAGGCGAACGAAGGCCGGCGGCGGCCCAGGACCGCGGCCGGGGAGAGGTCGGGCACCGGGCCATTGATCAGGTCCAGGAAAGGCTGGGAGTAGCCGACCGCCCCGACCGTGCGCATCCGGCCATCCTCGATTACCTGGATGATCAGCCCGGAGGCCCCGAATGGCGGCAGCACCCGATCGGCGACCGCGGCCACGATATCCAGCGAGGTGACGGCCTCGGCCAGGGAAGACGCCAGATCCTGGATCCGGGCTGAGCGCTCGGCCGCCCTGCGCTCGGCCGCTTCCTGCTCGGCCTGGAGCGTGCGCGCCTCGGTGATGTCGGTGAAGTACCACGCCAGGCCGTCAGATACGGGGACGAGCCGGAAGCGATACCAGCGTCTGGTGTCCGGCCACTGGACATCGAAACTGATCGGCGTCGTCCCGGCAGCAGCTTCGCGGCATCGGGCCTCCAGGCCCGGCACCCGGCGGATGACGAGCAGGTCCCACAGCAGCCGCCCGGTCAGGTCATGCTGTGACGTCAGCAGGCGTTCAGCCTCGACATTGGCGAAGATAACCCGCCAGTCCCCGCCGACGGAAAGGAAACCGTCGCTCATGTTCCGCAAGGCGCTGCGCAGGCCGTCACTAGTCGTGCGTTCCTGCGTCGTGTCCCATGCCGTTCCCAGCATCCGCAGCGGGTTCCCGGCCGCGTCTGCCTCAACCCGGCCGCGGACTTGCAGCCAGCGAGTGCTGCCGTCTGGCCAGCAGACCCTGTACTCCGCCTGGTACGCCCCGCGCGCGCTGATCGCCATGTCGACCTCGGCGGTGACCCGGGCGATGTCGTCGGAATGAACGCGACTGAGCCAGGTTTCGATGCGTCCGTCGTAGGTGTCCGGGTCGAGATCCAGCAAGGCCATCGAAGGCTGGTCGAGGACGAGCAGCCCCGATGCCAGGTACCACTCCCAGGCACCGACCCCGGTTGCCTGGTAGCCATCCCACGAGCCGGTCTTGCCGTTGGGGACTAGGGCCTGGGCCGGCTCTTGCAGCGTTCGGCGCAGCCCCTGCGGAGGTTCGGCCGCCGCGTTTTCCGTGACGCCCGGGGCGCCATGCGGCCCTGCCGCACTGCCTGCTCCACCTGTCATGCCCGCTGACCCCCCGAAAGCGCATGTCATTAGCGTTTGTACGCAGATCTAGCAGCATAACGCTCGCCGTCGATATCATCTACCTGCGGAAACGGCCCTTCTCCTCCCGCGCGTGCCAGCGCAGCCGGTCGTCGCCGAGGGTGCCGCTCAGCTGCCGAACCCGGTCCAGGTGCTCAGCCACATCCTGGCCAGCCAGGCCGAATGGGAGATCGGGCTTCCGGTGAGCACGGGATACAGGTAGGCGAAGTTCACCGCGACGGCGAGCAGGTATGCGGCCGCTATCGCCGCGCCCCCGGCTCGCCGTAGCCGTGACCCGCCCGCGGGGCCGATTATCAGGCCGATGCAGAGTGCGAGGGCCAGGCACAGGAATGGCTCGAACGAGACCGCGTAATAGAAGTACTGAGTCCTGGCGGGGAATGCGAACCAGGGAAGCCACCCCGCCGCCACGCCGCACAGCGCCGCTCCGGCCCGCCAGTCCCAGCATTGCAGGCCCCAGACCGCCAGCGCCGGCAGCGCGGCCAGGCAGGCCCACCAGATCGCCGGCGTGCCGACCGCCAGCACGTTCTGTATGCAGCCGCTCGCCTGCGTGCAGCCGCTTTCCGCGTACCGGGGGGCCGCGTAATAGAAGCGGACCGGCTGCTTGAGGAGCAGCCAGGTCCCCGGCGGCGACGCGAAGCTATTGGGGGTGTGCAGGCCAGTGCCATAGGAGAGCATCTCCCGGTGATACTCATACAGCGAGTACAGCGCGGACACGACCGGGGTGCGCACGCCGTGGGCGGCGGCGTAGTTCCTGTCCCAGCCGATCGTTGACGCGAACCATCCGCTCCATGCCGCCAGGTAGGTGACGGCGGCCGTCAGCCACAGCGACGGCAACAGCACGGCGCCGTCGGTGACCAGCGCGCCGCGGACGTACTGGCGGAACCCCGCGGCGCGCCGCGCCGTCATGTCCCAGATGACGCACAGCGGGACGAACAGCACGAGAAAGAACAGGCCGTTCCATTTGGTCGCGGCCGCCAGGCCCAGGCAGCACCCGGCGGCGATCCGCCACCACCGGATGCCCAGCCGGGGCCCGGCCCCGTCGGGCGGCAGTCCCGGTGACCGCGCGCTGAGCCGGTCCCGCGCCTGATCGCGGTCGATGACCAGGCAGCCGAACCCGGCCAGGACCCAGAACATCACGAAGATGTCCAGCATGGCGGTCCGGCTCATGACGAGCTCGAGGCCGTCCAGGGCCAGCAGCAAGCCCGCGACGCAGCCCAGCAGATCCGAACCGGTCATCCGCCGGGTGATCCGGGCGAGCATCAAGATGGACGCCGACCCGGCGAGCGCCACCGCCATCCTCCATCCGAACGGGTTGAGGCCGAACGCCCACTCCCCCAGGGCGATCTGAACCTTTCCGAATGGCGGGTGCGCTGAGAACACCCCGCCAGGCAGGAAAATGTCCGTTGCGTTCCCGGACGGAAGCTGCGAGCCGAAGAAGCTGATCGTGCGCTCGGCCCCGGAATGCAGGATCCCGAACGCCTGCGGCACGTAGAAGATCTCGTCGAAGACGACCGCCTGCGGCGTGGACAGGTGGGTAAACCGCAGCCATCCGCCGAGCGCGGTAATCAGCAGCGGCCCTGCCCATCCCCGCACGGTGCCGGCGCTGATGACGCTCCGGTACACGGCCATCGCGAGCGGACGACTCCGGTCGCGGCGATCCTGGCCAGGAGCGGGTCGCCGATCGCCTGCGACCCGGCGGTAGCGGTTCATGCGGTTGCGACTCCTGCCGTTGCTCGAAGGCGGCGCCCAGCCGCACGCTCAAAACGCCGGGTGCACCTGAGGCCAGCACCCGGACCGCTGATGGTGAACCTACTAACGGGGGCAACCGCGTCAACCCGCCCACGTGAGCGGCCCCCGCCAACGGCGCTGACCTCGCGCTACCAGCGCATGCCGGAGCCGCGAGCATGAAACATGCAAACGACGAGATGACGGCCGAACGGCTCCGCACCCGAAGGGGCTGCCTGCCCGCGCCCGGAGTACCCCGGGCGTTAGGGTTAGGCCCAGTTAAATCATTGGGACGCCGCGCGGGACCCAAGCGACTGGAGAGGTGCCTCACGTGATGATGAGCCGAGCCGCCCGCCGCCGTCTCCAGGTCGCCCTCCCGGCCGCCACGCTCCTGGTGCTCGCTGGCTGCTCAGCCGCATCAGGAGCGTCCAGCACACCCGGCCCGGGGCCGGGCGCCGCCGTCAGTAACGCCCCCAGCCCGCAGCCGACCCCGTCCGGGAAGGCCTGCGGCAAGACCCGCACCGGGGCTGGCGTGCCGGTCATCGTCAAGGTCACCAAGGGCGACGTGGACTGCGCGACCGCCATGCGGATCGAGAACGCCTACGCCGCCCTCGTCAAGCACGGCGCGCTGCAGGGCAATGGCGGCGGGGCGCCGCTGTCGGTGAGCGGGTGGACCTGCCAGGGCTACCCGACGCCGCAGGTGCTGGCGACCGGGGCGGCGTCGGAGTGTCACACGGTCAGCACTGAGCTGGTCGCGGTGCTGGCCCTTCCGGCGTCCTCGTCGACTCCCTCGACGTCGGCCAGCTGACCGACCGCCACGCGGGCCAGGGCCGCGGCCGCTAGTGGCCCGTACGGGCCGAGCTGCGGCCGGGACGCGAACATGTCCGCGGCCGGGCTGGCGTCGCGGACCTTGGCGACCGTGTGCGCCGGCCCGGGGGTCGCGTCGGGGTCCGGGGCGGACGGCGGGCGGACGGCGCTCAGGCCCCGGCTGGTGCTGATCATCTGCACCTGGTCGCGGCCCGAGGCCTTGGCCCGGTACAGCGCGGCGTCCGCGGCGGCCAGCAGGTCGGGCAGCTCCCGCTGCGCTCCGGCGTCCAGCGCGGCGACGCCGATGGATACCGTGACGGAGACCTGCTCGCCCTCGCCGACCCGGACGGGCAACTGGGCGATCTGCGCGCGGACCCGCTCGGCGATGCGCAGCGCGTCGACGGCGCGGGTCTGCGGCAAGAGCATGACGAACTCCTCCCCGCCGAACCGGCCCGCCACGTCGTACTCGCGCAGGTTGTCCGTCATCGTGGCCGCTATCTGGCGCAGCACCTCATCGCCGATCAGGTGCCCGTAGGTGTCGTTGACATGCTTGAAGCGGTCCAGGTCGAGCAGCGCGACGGCCAGCGGCGTGGAGGTC
The DNA here is from genome assembly GCA_025935815.1 of Streptosporangiaceae bacterium. GTDB lineage: Bacteria > Actinomycetota > Actinomycetes > Streptosporangiales > Streptosporangiaceae > Trebonia. The sequence continues at coordinate 7,785 of JAICUO010000022.1, read as the reverse complement.
CGCACCGCCCGGGCCACCTCCGCCTCCGCCTGCCGCTCCCACGCGGCCACGTTGAGCAGCCCCGTCTTGGCGTCGGCGCGGGCCTCGTTGACCAGCTCGGCGTGCCGGGACGAGCGCCGCAGCAACGTTCCCAGCGGGAACGCGATGACCAGGGCCAGCGGGGTGACCTGGATGCCGAGGGCGACCAGCGTGACGGCGCACAGCTCGGTGGCGTCGTTGTGCAGCGATTCCCGCGTGACCAGCTTCCGGTCCCCTGCCTTGCGCAGCGGCGCCATCACGAGCTGGTAGACCGCCCAGGCGGCCACCGTGCAGCAGACGATGGCCAGCAGCCAGAGGGTGGTGTGCCCCATCAGGTAGCGCCTCGCGTTCACCCCGGCCGGGATCATCGCGCCGAACACGCTGGCCGCGCAGCCGTACGCCAGCCCGCTCGCCGCGGCGGCGAAGGCCCACTGGTACCAGACGGCGGGCCGGTAACGCCATTGCGTGAGGGCCACCCGCAGCGCCGGGACGGCCAGCGCGTACATCGGCGGCAGGTGGATGAGCACCGGCAGTTCCCAGACCGCGTACACGTTCTTGACCGGCTCGTCCGGCTCGCTGTCGCGGCGGGCGAGCGCGACACTGGCGACCCCGCAGGCCAGCAGCGCGCAGGCCAGCAAGACGTCACCCGTCTTGGGCGTGAACCCGCGGGCGAGCACCGCCGCCCACGCCAGGTACCCGCCGATCACCACCAGGACGAAGGCGCGCAACCGGGCCGGCAGCGCCCATAGCTGCCACCCCCGGACCCCGCGCGACGCTGAGCGCCGGGCCTGGAGGCCCGGCTTTCGTCGTCGGAGCTGCGGAAGCCCATGGCGAAACACCATCTGGGCTACGCGATCCATCGCGACCTCCCGTGGCTTGATACGAAATCAGTTACCCGCTCCCCCTTGACCCCGAAGGATAGCGGAACGTACGACCCCAGTCCCACATTGTCACAGAAATATCGTGCGCAACGTGTGTTTGCGACTACTTATAGCTTCGCCGGGGCGATGCGCCCATGCTCCCGGACAACTTTCGCATATACCTACATTTGGGCCCACATTTCGGTGAAAAGTTCGAATATGTATGCGAGCAGCATCGTAGAATGCCCGCCGGGAACGAAAGAGCCGCGGGGACGCTAGCGTACCCGCGGCTCTGGCGGTAGAAACAAATTTGGCCGCGCCGGTTTAGCCTCGCAGCACCGCGCCCACCCGGCGGCCCGCCTCGGCCACCGCGGCGTCGCGCGCGGCGCTCGCCTCGGCGGCGGTCAGCGTCCGGTCCGGGGCGCGGAAGCGCAGCGTGTAGGCCAGCGACTTGCGGTCCTCGCCGAGCTGCGCGCCGGTGTAGACGTCGAACAGGCGGACCTCTTCCAGCAGGTCGCCCGCGCCGCTCACCAGCGCCGCCTCTACCGAGGCGGCCGGGACCGCCGAGCCGACCACGAGCGCGACGTCCTGGGTGGCGGCCGGGTACGACGACAGCTTCGGCCCGGCGACCTTGCCGGCCGCCTCCGCCGCCGCCAGCGCGGTGAACGACAGCTCGGTCGCGCACGCGCGGGCGGGCAGCCCGTAGGCCGCGATCACCCTCGGGTGCAGCTCGCCCGCGTAGCCCACGCGGACCTCGGCCTCGCCGCTGACCCCGGGGACCAGCAGGTACAGCTCGGCGCAGCGGCCGGGATGCCACGGCATCCGCGCCGCCGCCCGGACCTGGAGCGCCAGGTGCGCCGCGCGCGCCACCGCGCGCGCCGCCTCGATGGCGTCCGCCCACGTCGCGGCGCGCCCTGGTCCCCACCAGCCGGGCAGCTCGCGGTCGCCGGCGAAGACCGCGCCGATGTGCTGCGGCTGGTCGGGCAGCGCGGCCGCCAGCGACGCCAGCTCCTGCGCCGTCGGGCCGCGGTCGGTGGCCAGGATCGGCGCCGCCCCCGGCGCGCCCGGCCGGGGCCGGAACACCAGCCCCGACTCATACAGCGCGACGTCCGGGAACCCCCGCCCGACGTTGCGGGCCAGGGCGCGCAGCAGCCCCGGCAACAGCGTCGTGCGCAGGAACGGCTCGTCCTCACTGAGCGGGTTGGCGATCCGCACCGCCGGGCGCCGCTCGTCATCGGCCGCCAGCCCCAGGCTGTCGGCGTCACGGACGGGGGCGAACGGGTCGGTGTGCACCTCGACGATCCCGGACTCAGCCAGCGTCCGCGAGGCTGACCGCAGCAGCGTCTGCGCCGCCGTCAGCCCCCGCCCGGCCGGCGCCCGCGGCATCCGCACCGGCAGCTCCTCATAGCCCTCCAGCCGGATGACCTCCTCGGCCAGGTCCGCGGGATCGGTGAGGTCCGGCCGCCACGACGGCGGCGTTACGTGCAAAACGGCGACCGTGTCCGCCTGGACCTCGGGTTTCGCGGGCACTGCCCCGGCCGCCCGAGTGCTGTCCGTCCGCCATGCTGGGTCACGCCAGGGGGCGATCGTCGGCGCCGCCGCGACCTCCTGCGTCACCGCGCAGCCGATCTCCGCCAGGCGCCGGATGACGGTGTCGCGCCCGTAGGCCACGCCGGCCACCGCGTCGGGGTACCCGGCCGCCATCGAGATCGTCACCGGCTCCGCCGGCACCTGGGCGTGCGTGCAGCCCGGCACGACCGCGCCGCCGCCCAGTGAGGCCAGCAACGACACCGCCCGCGCGGTGGCGATCAGCGGCAGCTCGCGGTCGACGCCTCGCTCGAACCGGTAGGACGCCTCGGAGTGCAGCCGGTGCCGCCGCGCCATCTTGGCGATGCCGACGTCGGAGAAGTGCGCGCCCTCGATCACCAGGTCGGCCGAGGCGTCGTCGATCTCGGTGGCCAGCCCGCCCATGGTGCCGGCCATCGAGATCGGCCCCGAGGAGTCGGTGATGAGGATGTCGTCCGGGTGCAGCGCGCGGGCCACGTGGTCGAGGGTCTCCAGCGTCTCCCCGGCCGCCGCCCGGCGCACCACGATCGGGCCGGTCAGCTTGCCGCGGTCGAACGCGTGCAGCGGCTGGCCGAGCTCCAGCATCAGGTAGTTGGTGACGTCGACGGCCAGCGACACCGAGCGGACCCCGCAGCGGGCCAGCCGCACCCACATCCACGCCGGCGTCCGTGCCGACGGGGAGAAGCCGCGCACCTCGCGCAGCACGAACCGGTCGCACGCGCCCGGGTCGCCGATGGAGGCCGGGTGCACGTCGGGGCCCTCCTCCGTTAGCGACCCCAGCAACGCCAGGTCGGCCGGCTCGGGGTCGGCCGGGTCGGAGAACGCCACGCCGTAGGCGGTGGCCAGCTCGCGGGCGACGCCGCGGATGCTGACCGCGTAGCCGCGGTCCGGCGTCACCGCGATCTCGAAGACCTCATCGCGCAGCCCCGCGTAGGCGGTGAAGTCGGCCCCCAGCGGCGCGTCCGGCGCCAGCACGATGATGCCCGCGTGGTCCTCCCCCACCCCGAGCTCGTCGGGCGCGCAGATCATCCCCTCCGACACCCGGCCGTAGGTCTTGCGCGCGGCGATCTCGAACCCGCCCGGCAGCACCGAGCCCGGCAGCACCAGCACCACCCGGTCGCCGACGGCGAAGTTGGTCGCCCCGCAGATGACGCCGCGCAGCGACTGCGGGTCGGCCGCCAGGTCCGCCTCGGAGGCGGCGACCCGGCAGTACCGGATCGGCTTCTTGAACTCGGCTAGCTCCTCGATCGCCTGCACCTGCGCGATGACCAGCCCGTCGATGTCACCGACGGACTCGTGCGACTCGACCTCCAGGCCCGCGGCGGTCAGCCGCCGGGCGATGTCGGCGTGGTCGGCCGGCTCGGGGATGGGCGCGTACTCGCGCAGCCAGGAAAGCGGCACCCTCATCGCTACAGCTCCATTCCGAAGGCGCGGCTGAACCGGACGTCCCCGTCCGTGGTGTCCTTGATGTCGCCGATCCCGTGCGCCAGCATCAGCGCCCGCTCGACGCCCAGCCCGAACGCGAACCCGCTGTAGCGGTCCGGGTCGATGCCGCAGGCGACCAGCACCCGGGGGTTGACCATGCCGCAGCCGGCGAGCTCGATCCAGCCCATCGACCGGCAGGTCCGGCACGGGTCGGCGCCCGGCTTGACGGAGGCGCCCCGGCACACGTGGCACTCCATGGACACGTCCGCCGACGGCTCGGTGAACGGGAAGTAGTCCGGCCGCAGCCGGGTCCGCAGCCCCGCGCCGAACAGGACGTCCACGAACGCCTGGATCGCCCCGCGCAGGTCCGCCATGGTCAGGCCCTCATCGACGGCCAGGCCCTCGATCTGGTAGAAGGCGGCCAGGTGGGTGGCGTCGGAGGCCTCGTTGCGGTACACCCGGCCCGGGCTGACCACGTACAGCGGCAGCGGCCGGGTCAGCAGCGAGCGGATCTGCACCGGCGACGTGTGCGTGCGCGCGACGATGCCCGACGAGCCGGGCAGGCCGTCCTGGCGCGCGATGAACAGCGTGTCCTGCATCTCCCGGGCCGGGTGGTCCGGCGGGAAGTTCAGCGCGTCGAAGTTGTACCACTCGGCCTCGACCTCGGGCCCCTCGGCGACCTCGTAGCCCATCGCGACGAACACGTCGGACAGCAACTCGGCGGTCAGGCTCACCGGGTGCCGGGCCCCCTGGACCGCGCGGGCGGCCGGCAGCGTGACGTCGACGGCCTCGGCGATCAGGACGCGCTCGTCGCGCTCCTTCTCAAGGTCGCCCTGGCGGCGGCCGATGGCCGCCTTGACCTGCCCCTGGGCGGCGCCGACGCGCTTGCCGGCCTCCGCGCGGGCCTCCGGCGGCAGCGCGCCGATCTCGGCGCGGGCCAAGGTCAGCGGCGCGCGGTCCCCGGCGTGCGCCAGCCGGGCCGCCTTGAGCTCATCGAGGCTGCCCGCCACGGCGATCGCCGCGAGGGCCGACGCCAGCGCGCGCTCGATCTCATCCGGCGACAAGGCCTTCACCTCCACCGGGTCATAATTCTTATTTGGTGCGGACATGGTCCTTATGGCCTGCTTCCAATGGGCGCGCGCGGACCCCGCTAAGGTCCGCACGGGAATTCCTGGGATCATCCGTAACGAAGCCGTGATGGCTGCGCCGCTCACCCCCGACCCTACTGGGTGGGCCGGCGGTGGAAATGGGCGTCGCCGCCGAATCAGCCCGCGGGGGCTGGCCCGGCCGCTATGCGATGGGCGCCCCTGCGGGCAGGATAAATCGGAACTCCGCGCCGCCGCCGGGTGCCCGGCCCACGGTGATGGTCCCGCCGAGCGACTCAACCAGGCCCTTGACGATGTACAGGCCCAGGCCGGTGCCACCGCGGCGCTTGCCCCGCCAGAACTGGCGGAAGACGCGGGTGGCCATCTCGGGGGGGATCCCCTCCCCCTGGTCGCGCACGGACACGGCGATCGCCGGATCGCCGCCTATCTGCGCGCTTTCTACCACGATAGTGACGATACCACCGCCGTGCCGGACGGCGTTCTCGACGAGGTTGCCGAGGATCTGGTCGATCTTGTCGGCGTCCAGCCAGGTCTCCGGCAGCCCGGCCGGGACGTCCGCGATGCGGAACCGCTCCTCCGCCTCGCCGGCCGCGACCCGCCCGGCGATGATCCGCCGGGCCCGCTCCGGGACGTCGACAAGCTGCCGGTGGACCTCCATCCGGCCCGACTCGATCCGCGACACGTCCAGCAGCTCGGTGATCAGCCGGGTGACCCGGTCGGCGTCGGCGTTGACCGTCTCCAGCATCACGCGCTTCTGGTCGTCGGTGAACCGGTGCCACTTGTTCAGCAGCGTCGCGGTGAACCCCTTGACGCTGGTCAGCGGGGAGCGCAGCTCATGGGCGACCGTGGAGACCAGCTCCGCGCGGCTGCGCTCCAGGCGGGCGCGCTGCTGCGCGCCGCGCAAGCTGATGACCAGCCGGGATACCGACCGGTCGCTGTCACGGACGTAGCCGACCGAGACCAGCAGCTCGATGCCGTCGGTGAGGAACAGCGACCGCTCGGGGTGGCGGGTGCGGGTGGACAGCCCGTGGTAGGGGTCGACGAACACCCACCAGTCACGGTCGTCGGAGTCGCGGAACGGCAGGACGTCGGAGACGAACTTGCCGAGCGCCTCCTCGGCGGCGACTGAGGTCATCCTGGCCGCGGCCCGGTTGAAGAGGACGACTCGACCTGCCTCGTTGGCGATCACTAGCCCGTCAGGCAGCTCATCCGCCATGACGCTGCACTCGAGAACCGAGCCAGCGCGAGTATGCGGGGGGCCATCCTGTTCACGGGCCGCAGCTTGGCCCGAGGTGGTGTCGTCCACGACAATGATGCCTCCGTCCCATCAAGGGCGCCGCTCCGCCGGCCAGCGATCTGCCCTCGGCGCGGGTGACGGAATGTGATCAGACTCTAGCGCGCGAAGCCCGGGTAATAAAGGGCCCCGGCGCTGGAATTCTCTATGTTGTAAGGCCAATACCCAATGCCACCGGCATTGCCGCTGACCAGGAAAGCGTGCAACGGAACGTAATCATATAGTGCCGCACGAGGACGTCAAACCTTGTCATCGCCCCGCCGGGTGGCCGCCTCGCTTGCGGGCCGCCTCTTGCTGTTATCACGCGCCTGCCACCCGGGGGTGCCGGGCACTAGCGCTCGCGTACAGGCACACAGCCGCCGCCGTAGCCAGGTTCAGGCTCTCGGCCCGCCCGTAGATCGGCACCGCGACGCTCGCGTCCGCCAGCGCCAGCAGCTCATCGGGCAGCCCCCACGCCTCGTTGCCGAACAGCCACGCGGTCGGTTCCGCCAGCAGCTCCCGCGCGGCGGGGTCGTCCAGGGTGAGCCCGGACCGGCCGTCGGCCGCGATGACCCGCAGCCCGGCCGCGCGCAGCTCGGCGATCGCCCCCGGCAGCCGGATCCCCTGCTCGGGCTGTGTTGCCCCGGAAGACTGTGCCGCCCCCGAAGACAGTGCCGCCCCCGAAGACAGTGCGGCCACCGGCAGGTGGAACAAGCTGCCCGCACTGGCCCGCACGCACTTGCCGTTGTAGGGGTCGACGGAGGCGTCGCCGAAAATTACCGCGTCGGCGCCGGCCGCGTCGGCAGCCCGCAGCACCGTGCCGGCGTTGCCGGGGTCGCGCACGTTGGCCAGCAGCACGACCAGCCGGGGGCGCGCCCGCGTGATGTCGGCCAGCGGGACGTCGATGAAGCCGCACACCGCCAGCAGCCCCTGCGGGGTGACGGTCTGGGCGAGCTCGCTCATCGCCTCGCCGCTGATCACCTGGACGGCGACCCCAGCGTCGGCCGCCGCCGCCACCAGGCCGGCGTGCCGCGCCTGCGCCGGCGCGGTCACGAACAGGTCGGTGACGACGCCGTCCATCGCCAGCGCCTCCGCCACGGCTTGCGGGCCTTCGGCGAGGAAGGCCCGGTCACGCTGCCGGAACGCCCGCTTGACCAGCCGCCGGGCGGCCTTGAGGCGAGCGTTGCTGGCGGCCGCGTACTGCCGCGGCCGGTCCCCGCGCCCCCGCGCGGGGTGCCGGTACTCGCTGGTCGTCGTCAGGATGTCCCCCGTTCCGGCGAATGCCTCAGGCTGCCGCGGTCTCGGGGAGCGCCTTGCGCGCGACCTCGACCATGGCCGCGAACGCGACCTCGTCCGTCACCGCCAGGTCGGCCAGGACGCGGCGGTCCACCTCGACGCCCGCGGCCTTGAGGCCCTGCACGAAGCGGTTGTAGGTCATGCCGTTCGCCCGCGCCGCGGCGTTGATGCGCTGGATCCACAGCCGGCGGAAGTTGCCCTTGCGGTCCTTGCGGTCGCGGTAGGCGTAGGTCATCGAGTG
>JAICUO010000841.1 GCA_025935815.1 Streptosporangiaceae bacterium | reverse complement strand
GCTCATCGCCGGGTCTGAGCAGCTGATCGAGCGGGCGCATGCCCGGCGCCTGCGGATCGTCGGCGCCACGCTGCTGCCGTTCCAGGGCGCCGACTTCTACACCGCGGCGCGAGAGGCCACGCGGGAGGCAGTGAACGAGTGGATCCGCACCAGCGGAGCCTTCGACGCCGTCATTGACTTCGACGCGGTCACGAGGGATCCCGCCAGCCCGCTGTCGCTGCTGCCGGCCTACAGCTCGCCTGATCACCTGCATCCCAACGACGCGGGATACCGGGCGATGGCCGCCGCGATCAGCCTGCCCATGCTCCTGAACGGATAACGGGGACGCCTCCCACATCGCCTCTAGGCGGACACGCATACAGCGCGAGGGTGCTGATACGGCAGTGCGCAGATGACCGTCCTGCGCGAGTACGAGGACCTTCCGCCGCCTGCCCGTTGCGATGACGGTGGCGGCGCCGGCTTGCAGCTTCCCTGTAACCGCGCGGGCATCGTTGTTATCTCAGCGCTGCTGGCAGTGCGGGCAGAGGTTCGTCGCGCGGCCCGCGACCGTGGTGCGGACGATCGGCGTTCCGCATGCCTGACAGGGCTGGCCCTGTCTGCGGAACACGTGCGCCTGGCCGAGGTAGCCTGGGCGGCCGCGGGCCTCGTTGACATAGCTGGCGAAGCTGGTGCCGCCGCTGCCGACCGCCGCGCGGAGAATCTCCTGGATCGCCGCGTGCAGGCGGAGCGCCTCGGCATCGCTGAGTCCGCCCGCCGGGCGCGCCGGATGGATCCGGGCACGGTACAGGGATTCGTCGGCGTAGATGTTGCCGATGCCCGCGACAGCGGTCTGGTCGAGCAGCACCGCCTTGACCGGGGCGCGCGGATGCCGCGCCAGCGCCTGCAGCAGCGAGCCGGGCGTGAAATCCGCGTCCAGTGGCTCCGGGCCGAGCCGGGCGAGGAACGGGTCGGTCCGGCACGGGTCCGGGCCGGCCGGGCGGATCCAGCCGAACCGCCGCGAGTCGTTGTAATACAGGCGGCACGCGGGGCCGAGCCGGAAGACGGCCCGGGTGGTCGCGTTCGGCATTCGCCGGAGCATGCTCGGGGTGGGGTGGCCCCCGGCGAACACCGTAGCGCCATCGCAGGTCAGGACGAGCTGACCGGTCATCTTCGGGTGGATGAGCAGGCTGCCGGACTCCCCGGCCCCGCTGGCGGATCCGCGGAGGAACAAGATCAGCACCTTACCGCGGCGCCCTACCCGGCTGATCTGGTGATCCACGACGTCGTGCTTGATCGCGCCGTCGGTCCCGCCGAAGATCTTGCGGTCGCGGAGCTCGATCGCCGTGATGCGCAGGCCGCCGATGCGCGCGGCCAGGCCGCTGCGCAGCGTCTCTACCTCGGGTAGCTCAGGCACGGTCAGGGCCGCCCGTACAGCGCGTGCTCACGGTCCTGTGGTAGCCGGTGCTGGCAGGCACTGACCAGCGAGACGCACTAGCCTGCAGGGGGCCGGCCGGGAATGAGGAACGGGAGCAGCCAGCGCGGTGCCCCTCGCTGACCACGGCCCCGCACTCCCCGCAGACCAGGCAGGCCCAGCAGGCCGGGTCCCCGCCGTCTGCCGCCTCCCCGGTTCCGGCCGCGGATGGTGCCTGGGCCGGTGCCGGCAGGGGATCAGCGGGGAGCTCGCCTGGCCCTGGCAGGGGCCAGTCGCTGGTCATCGTGTTCTTTCTCCTCCGTAAGGTCGCGCGCACCCGCCGGGCCTGGCGCGTGCCGGGATTGCTGCCCGGCCGCCGTCTTGCGTACCGTGAGGCGGCAGCCAGCGCGGCGGGCGGGCTTGGCGGCTAGGCGCTGGGTGACCAGGCCGCCGAGTCCCTCGGACAGTCCCTCGGCCAGGCCGAGGTGCAGCTGGCAGATCGTGCCCGGGTCCGTCGCGGCCACCTCGGCGAACGGGCAGCGGCCGAGCGTGAACTCGGTCACCGGCCCCCGGTCGGTGCGGGCCGGGCGGAACCCGCGCCGCGCCATCTCCTGCTCCAGCAGGCTGGCTGGGTCGCCCGGTCCTGGCATCTCGGCGGCGCGGCGGTGCCCCTCCTGCCGGCCGGCCTGCCGCGGGTCCTGCCGGTTGCGAAGCGCGGCCGTCAGCAGGCTGGCCAGCCAGGCGTAGGCGCCGGGGGTACCCCACTCGCCGACCGCCTCGGGGTCCAGCCGGTACAGCAGCCGGGGACGGCCGGGCCGGTCGCGACGCTCGGCCTCCTCGGTCACCAGCCCGGCTTCGTTGAGCACGGTCAGGTGCTGGCGGATGGCGTTGTGGTTGAGTCCGGCATAGCCGGTAAGCTCGGCCACGGTGACCGGCGCCTGCGCGTCCGCGATGTAGCGGAACAGGCGGTGGCGCGTGGGATTACCCAGCGCCTTGGCCTGAACCTGCAGGTCCGCCGCCATGGCCGCCCCCTTCCCGGAGATTTTCTACCGTATGCCAGAATAACGCGAGCCACCCCGGCTGCCCCGTCGCCTGGCCGGCACAGTCACATGAGGCGGAAGCCGAGCGCCGACGCCGCGCCCTCGTCCATCATCGACGGGTCCCACGGCGGGTCCCACACCACGCGGACGTCGACCGGCAGCCGGTCCCCGGTCGCCTGCCGGACTGCGGCCCGCGCCTCTTCCGGCAGGCTTTCCGATACCGGGCAGCCGGGCGTGGTCATCGTCATCTCCACGACGAGGCCGCCGTCCTCGGCGCGCACGCCGTAGACCAGGCCGAGTGAGACCACGTCGAGGTACAGCTCCGGGTCGTACACGTCGGCCAGCGCGTTCCACGCCGTGCTCACCGGGTCGTCCGGACCGGGGATCCGGCCCGGGGCGCCCGGCAGCACGGGGGTACTCACGGCTGCCGCCGGAAGGTGACCCGCCAGTCCCCGCCGCCCAGGTCCGCGGCGTCGTAGCTGAACCCCTGCGAGCCGAGCACCCCTTCAAG
>JAICUO010000014.1 GCA_025935815.1 Streptosporangiaceae bacterium | reverse complement strand
GAGATGATCGCCGACGCGCAAGCCCTCGCCAAGGAGGGCAAGCCGCACCTGATCGAGATCCAGGGCGCGCAGTACGAGGGCGTGACGGTGTGGTTCAACACCCTGATCTCCAGCGCGGGCGGCAGCATCCTCACGCCGGACGGGTCGAAGGCGTCGCTGGGGGCGCCCGCGGTCAAGGCGCTGGGGATCATGAAGAAGCTGGCCACCTCGGGCTCGGCTGACGCGTCGCTTCCGGTCCAGATGGAGGACCAGAACCGGCTGGCCATGGAGGCGGGCACCGCTGCCTTCGAGCTGAACTACCCGTTCGTCTACCCGTCGATGAAGGCCGACAACCCGGAGCTGTTCAAGCACTTCAAGTGGGCCTTGTACCCGGCGGTGAACGCCGGCCGGCCCGCTCGCGTCACCATCGGCGGCATCAACCTGGCGGTCAGCAAGTACTCGCCGCATCCCAGCCTGGCCTTCCAGGCCGCGCTGTGCCTGCGCGACCGCGACAACCAGCTGAACGCGGCGGTCGAGGGCGGCCTGCCGCCGACGCTGGAGAGCCTGTACAAGGATCCGGCGTTGTTCCCCGCCTACCCGTTCCACGCCGAGATCCTGGCCGCGCTGCAGAACGCCAGCGTGCGGCCGAAGACACCGGCGTACCAGACCGTCTCCATCGTCATCTCGCACCACGTCTCCCCGCCCGCGGACATCGACCCGGCGGGCACCGAGCAGGCGATGGTCGCGGAGATCAATGACGCGCTGGCGTCGAAGGGAGTGATCCCGTGAGCGCTCAGGACGCGCGCAAGGGCCAGGAGCCGGTGACCGGCGACACCCAGGTTGTCACGGCTGAGCCCGCGCAAGCCAAGCCCCGGCACCGCCGGCGGCTCTCGGAGGGGGCGCGGGCCGAGCGCCGGCTCGGCTGGACGCTGTGCGCCCCGGCGGTGCTGGTCATGATGGCCGTGGCCGCGTTCCCGATCCTCTACGCCGTGTGGCTGTCGCTGCAGCGCTATGACCTGCGCTTCCCGCAGCAGGCCCACTTCATTGGCCTGACCAACTACGGCGCGGTGCTGACATCGCAGTACTGGTGGCACGCGCTGGTGGTGACGCTGATCATCACGGTCATCTCCGTCGCCATTGAGTTCGTCCTCGGCATGCTGCTGGCGATCTTGATGTTCCGGACCCCGTTCTTCCGGGGCACGATGCGCACCATGATCTTGATCCCCTACGGGATCGTGACGGTGGCGGCCGCCTATGGATGGCAGTACGCGTGGACGCCGAGCACCGGGTACCTGTCCGCGCTGTTCGGCAACAGCGCGCCCCTGACCAAGACGGTGGCCGCGATCGCGATCATCATCCTCGCGGAGGTGTGGAAGACCACGCCGTTCATGGCGCTGCTGCTGATGGCGGGACTGTCGCTGGTCCCGGAGGACCTGCTGAAGGCGGCCAAGATGGACGGCGCGTCCGCCTGGCAGCGCTTCGTCCGGGTGACGCTTCCGCTGATGAAGCCGGCCATCCTGGTCGCGCTGCTGTTCCGGACGCTCGACGCGTTCCGGATATTCGACAACATCTACATCCTGACCGCGGGAGGTAACGGCACTTATTCGGTGTCCGTCCTCGGGTACGACAACCTGTTCCGGGCGCTCAACCTGGGCATCGGGTCGGCGATCTCCATCTTGATCTTCATCTGCGTGGCGATCATCGCCTTCATCTACATCAAGTTCTTCGGCGCGGCCGCGCCGGGCGCGGAAGGGTGAGCGGGCATGGCCACCACGACCAGGCAGAAGTCCGGCTGGATCACCGCCAACCTCGTCACCAGCTTGCTGGTGCTCATCCCCGTGCTGTGGATCTTCTCGCTGTCCTTCAAGGCCCCGTCGACCATCACCGACCCGACGTTCTTTCCGAAGAAGTGGACGTGGTCGAACTACAGCGGGATCTTCAACTCCTCGGAATTCACCCGGCCGCTGCTCAACTCCATCGGGATCGGCCTGATCGCGACGTTCATCTCGGTGGTGCTAGCCTCGCTGGCGGCGTACGCGGTGGCCCGGCTGAACTTCCCGGGGAAGAGCGCCCTGATCGGCCTGTCGCTGCTGATCGCGATGTTCCCGCTGATCTCGCTGGCGACGCCGCTGTTCAACATCGAGCGGACGCTCGGCATCTTCAATACCTGGATCGGGCTGATCATCCCGTACATCGCGTTCGGCCTGCCGCTGGGGATCTACACGCTGTCGGCGTTCTTCCGGGAGATCCCCTGGGAGCTGGAGAAGGCGGCCAAGATGGACGGGGCCACCCCGTTCCAGGCGTTCGTCCGGGTCATCGCCCCGCTCGCGGCGCCCGGCATGGTCACCACCGCCATCTTGGTGTTCTTGTTCTGCTGGAACGAGTTCCTGCTGGCCATCACGCTGACCTCGACGGTCGCCGCCCGGACGGCGCCGGCCGCGCTGGCGTTCTTCACCGGCAGCTCGCAATTCGCGGTGCCGACCGGGTCGATCTCGGCCGCCGCGGTGGTCATCACGATTCCGATCATCGTCTTCGTGCTGCTCTTCCAGCGGCGGATCGTCGCCGGGCTGACATCCGGCGCGGTCAAGGGCTAGCCGGAACCCAGGACCGAGCACGCGAGACTTAGCTAGAGGAGCAAACAGTGGCCGACATCAACTTGGAGCACATCACCAAGCGCTACCCGGACGGGGCGCTCGCGGTGAACGACGTCAGCCTCAACATCCCGGACGGCGAGTTCATCATCCTGGTCGGCCCGTCCGGGTGCGGCAAGTCCACCACCCTCAACATGATCGCGGGGCTGGAGGACATCACCGAAGGCGAGCTGCGCATCGGCGGGAAGGTGGTCAACGACGAGGCGCCCAAGGACCGCGACATCGCCATGGTCTTCCAGAGCTACGCCCTGTACCCGCACATGACCGTGCGGGAGAACATGGGCTTCGCGCTGAAGCTGGCCAAGACCCCCAAGAACGTCATCGACGAGAAGGTCGGCGAGGCGGCCCGGATCCTGGACCTGACCCAGCACCTGGACCGCAAGCCGGCCAACCTGTCGGGCGGCCAGCGCCAGCGGGTGGCGATGGGGCGGGCGATCGTCCGCGACCCGGCCGCGTTCCTCATGGACGAGCCGCTGTCCAACCTGGACGCCAAGCTGCGGGTGCAGATGCGCACCCAGGTGTCACGGATCCAGCGGCGGCTTGGCACCACCATGGTCTACGTGACGCACGACCAGACCGAGGCGATGACGCTCGGCGACCGGGTGGCGGTCATGCGCAACGGCCTCATGCAGCAGGTAGCGCCGCCCCAGCAGTTGTACGACCACCCGGCGAACTTGTTCGTGGCCGGCTTCATCGGCTCGCCCGCGATGAACTTCATGCCGGGCACCCTGGAGGACGGCAAGCTGCGGACCGGGCTGGGGGAAATGCCGCTGACCCCCCGGCAACGGCAGGCGCTGGAGGCGGCCGGGAAGGGCCGCGAGGTCATCGTGGGCATCCGGCCGGAGAACTTCGAGGACGCCGCGCTGGTTCCTGCGGACCTGCGGCCGAGCGGCCTGGAGTTCAACGCCAGCATCGACGTGATCGAGTCCCTGGGCTCGGACAAGTACATCTACTTCACCCAGGAGCTCGGGACGGCCGCGAACGTGGCCGAGCTCGAAGAGCTGGCCAGGGACTCGGGGCGGGCGGACACCGGCGGCGCCACCGAGACCGTGGTGGCGCGGCTCGACCCGGCCTCCCGCATCGCCGAGGGCGAGAACGCGCGGCTGTGGGTCGACGTGCGCAAGCTGCACGTCTTCGACCCGGCCGGCCTCGAGAACCTCACCCTCGGGGAGGCCGGCCCGCGCCCAGCGGGCCCGGCCGCCACGGGCGGGGCGGGCGGAGCCGGCGGCGCGGGCGGAGCCGGCGGCGCGGCCGGGGGGCAGGCAGGCACCCGGCCCGGCCAGGCGCCTTCGACGGCGGGCCCGGCCAGCGACACGGGCTCCCGGTAGCGCGGCGCGGCAGTGCCGGCGACCCCGCTGGCCGGGCTCAGCGCTGCGCGGTCTCGCGGACGTCGAGCCCGCGGGCGCGCAGCCCGGCCTCCATCCGGTAGATGTCGGTTTGCCGGACGTCTTCCGGGCGCGCCCGGGCGCCGGGGGGCACGCTGACGTCCAGCCGCCGGCAGGCGTCGGTAAGGGTGTCGACGTAGGCCGCGCGCAGCGCCCGCAGCCGCAGGTTCTTGGCCGGCAGGTCGTCGCGGGTCTCCATCGCCTCGAGCTGGGCGCGCAGCCGGACCAGGTCCGCGCGAAGCCGCTCGATCGGCTCGGGCGCGGCCGGCGTCGTCGGTTGCTCGGACAGCCACTTCAGCAGCCGGGTCCCGCCGATCGCGGCGCAGGCGGCGGCGACCGGGAGCAGGATCGCGGCAGCGAACTGCAGGGGCGGGTTCATCCCTCCAGTGTCCGCCTCGGGCGCTGGCCAGGCAAGCCCCAAATATCACTATTGTCACTATTACACCAAGATACCCACAGGTGTGACTGTGCGGCCCGGCAGGCGCCAGCGCCAGCGACGGCGCGAAGAACTTGGTAACTTGCGAAGATTTTTTACGGCGCGAAGTTCCCCGTCAGTCGAAAATTATTCACAATAACACCCCAGATCTGTGCACTGCGGCCACCTGGAGCGAGACACGCGAAACATGCCGGAAACATGAGGACTCGTTGTTTCACATGATCGACATGCGTTGATGCACGCGGCGAAATCGGCGCTCGTGATCCTGTTAGCCAGCAAGGCAAAAGGAGATGCGAGTGAAGATTGATTCCGGTTCCACCGCGTGGATGCTCGCGAGCACCGCGCTGGTCCTCCTGATGACCCCCGGCCTGGCCTTCTTCTACGGGGGAATGACCCGGACGAAGAGCGTCCTGAACATGATGATGATGTCGTGGGTGGCCATCATCACCGTCACGATCGCGTGGGTGCTGTACGGGGACTCCCTGTCGTTCGCGCCGGGCAACGGGTTCATCGGCGGATTCAGCTACCTCGGTGAGCACGGGCTGGTGGGAAGCGCGTCCCGGGTCGCAGGCATCCCCGACCTCGTGTTCTCCGCCTTCCAGCTCACCTTCGCGGTCATCACGGTCGCGCTGATCAGCGGCGCGGTCGCCGACCGGACCAAGTTCGGCGCGTGGGCGGTGTTCACCGTCTTGTGGGCGACGCTGGTGTACTTCCCGGTGGCCCACTGGGTGTGGGGCGGCGGCTGGCTCAGCAGCCTGGGGATCGAGGACTTCGCCGGCGGCACGGTCGTCCACGTCAACGCCGGCTCGGCGGGCCTGGCGCTCGCGATCGTCCTCGGCAAGCGACGCGGCTGGGGCCGGGACCCCATGCGGCCGCACAGCCTCCCGCTGGTGCTGCTCGGCGCTGGCCTGCTGTGGTTCGGCTGGTTCGGCTTCAACGCCGGGTCGGAGCTGGCGGCGGACGGGACCGCCGCCCTCGCGTTCATGAACACCCAGGTCGCGACGGCGGCCGCGGCCGGCGGCTGGCTGCTGGTAGAGCGGTTCCGCGACGGCAAGCCCACCACCTTGGGGGTCGCCTCGGGCGCCGTGGCCGGCCTGGTCGCGATCACGCCCGCCTGCGCGTTCATCGCCCCGTGGGCCGCCATCGTGCTCGGCCTGCTGGCCGGCGGGGTGTGCTGCTACGCGATCGGGATCAAGCACCGGCTCGGCTTCGACGACTCGCTCGACGTGGTGGGCGTGCACCTGGTCGGCGGCGCGTTCGGCGCGCTGTCACTGGGGTTCCTGGCCGCCTACCCGCTGCTGGACGGGCAGCGCAAGGGGCTGTTCTACGGCGGTGGGATCACGCAGCTCGGGGTGCAGGCGCTGGGCCCGGTCGCGGTCGGGCTCTACTCCTTCACCGTCGCCTGGATCCTCGCCAAGATCATCGACAAGACGATGGGCTTCCGGATCCCGGAGGAGGACGAGGTGACCGGCATCGACATCACGCAGCACGCCGAGACCGCCTACGAGTTCGGCAGCATCCATCCCGTGCACGCCGCCAGCACCATCGTGGCCGGCCCTGCCTCGGCCGGCCCGGCCCTGAACGGCGCGGGCAAGGACGCGGCGGCCACGGAAGCGGCGGGCACGGACGCGGCGGGCACGGACAAGCAGCCCACCGGGACCCACTAGCGCCAGGCCCGGCGCTTCCAGGCGCCGATCATCAGGGGCCACAGCATCGGGCGGTCGGCGAACCGGGTGGCGTCGCGGCCGAGCTCGGCCAGCGCCGCGGCGGCGGCATCCTCGCTGGTGATGCCGTGCGCGAGGGCGACCGGCAGCAGGCTGCGGAAAACGCAGTCCAGCATGACGGTGCCAGTGCCGAGCGGCTCGACGCGCCCGGAGACATCGGTGCCCTCGGGGACCCCGATGCCGGCCTGCGCGAAGAGCTGGGCGAGCCGGGCGCCGACCTGGACGTCGGCGCCCGCCGCGCCGAACGCGCCCATGATGACCCGGCCCACCTCGTCGACGCTGGCCAGGTCCGGGAGGACGCTGACGGTGCGCAGGTCGTAGTCCTGCACGACCAGGTGACCGCCGGGGGCGACCGCGTCCCACAGGCGGGCCAGCACCGCGACGCGCTGGGGCAGGTGGAACAGCAGCAGCCGCGCGTACACCAGGTCGAACGGGCCGCCGGGGACCGGCTCGTCGGCGGTGAGGTCGTGGGCCTGGAAGTCGCACTGACGCTGGCCGCCGCCGTGCAGCATCTGCACCGCCAGGGCGCCGATCGAGGCGTCGGCGTCAATGCCGAGCACGCGGCCGGCGGGCCCCACCCGCTGGGCCAGCAGGCGCATCGTCTCCCCGGGCCCGCAGCCGGCGTCCAGGCAGCGGGCGCCCGGCGGTGGCCCGACCTGATCGAGGACGCGCGCGGTCGCGGGTTCCCACACCCGCGCCTGCGCGCGCAGCCGCTCGTACTCCTGCGGCGTGTGCCCCAGCGCGTAGCCGTTGGCCCGCCGGGAAGCTTCCGTGGTGCTCATCGCCAATCCCCCTAGTGAGTGCTCGCGAGGGCGTGTCCCCCTTCGGTAAGCATCGGGCGCGGGGGGCAAGATGGCATTGGGCTAGCGCGCAGGGCCCTTCACAACGCGCGCAACCATGCGGTACTCGGCGGGAGGGAGTCCGTGCGCGGCCCGGAAGGCGCGGCTGAAGTCGCCCGGGCTGGAAAAGCCCCACCGGGCGGCGATGGCGGCGACCGGGCGGGAAGCCAGCGCCGGATCGGACAGGTCGTCGCGGCAGCACTCCAGCCGCCGCTTGCGGATCCAGCCGGCCACGGTCAGCCCCTCGTCGTGGAAGAGCTGCTGCAAGGAGCGCAGCGACATGTGGTGGGCGGCGGCGATCATGGCCGGCGACAGTCCGGCGTCCCCCAGGTGCCGCTGGATGAAGGCCTGAACGGTGGTGAGCTGGGCATGCCTGCGCGCCTCGGGCGTTTCCCACTGCGAGGTGCCGAGCTCGTGCGCCAGGCGGGTCGCGAGCACCTCCAGCGCCGCGGTCGACAGGCGCGCCGCCTCGGCCGGGCTGTAGTGGTCGACGTTGCGGGCCAGCTGGAGCAGGAACTGCGAGGTGACGTCGCCCAGGCCCGCGCCGGCCGGGAAGGGCACGGCGGCCAGCTGGCGGACGCGGTTCCGGGACAGCGGCAGCAGGGACGGCGGGAACATGAAGGTCATCATCTGGATCGGCTGGCCCTGGCCTGCCCCGCAGACCACCTCGTACGGACGCCGGGTGTCGTACAGGGCGAACTCGCCCGCCGACAGGCGCGCCTGCCGGCCGTCCTGGCTGACCACGCAGGTGTCGCCGCCGCGCACCAGCACCATCTTCAGCAGGTCCGGATCGGCCTTGGAGATCAGCTCGGGCGTGCGGCGGACCGTGGCCGGCGGGACGTCGATGACCACCACCTGCATCGGCCCCAGGCCGCTGGCGCGGAACTCCGCGGCATAGCCCGCGCGGTGCAGGGGCAGGCACTCCATCGGCACCCACGCCGTGGCCATGACCTCCCGCAGGAAGTCGACAAGGTCGGCCGCGGGCACGTGGTCAGTTCGAATCAGCGTGCTCATCGTTCACCCGCGCTCATCGCTCGTACCCGAGCGACCGCAACGTACTCCGTCCGCCCAGGATAGCCAGGCCTAGAGCAATAGTCTAGAGTAATACTCTAAATGAAGCCATCGCCAGTCACCACCGCCACGCCCCGGCGCCGCGGGCCGGCCAGCACCGAGAATGGCCAGCGCAGCCGCGAGCGCGTCCTGCAGGCGGCCGTTGACCTGATCACCGAGGCCGGCATCGACCAGGTGCGAGTGGCCGAGCTGGCCCGGCGGGCCGGCATGAGCTCGGGCCAGGTGATGTACTACTTCACCAGCAAGGAGCACATCTTGCTGGAGACCCTGGCCTGGCGTGACCGCGAGGACATCGCGCAGACCCGCGCCGCCTTGAGCAGGGTGACCGGCGCCTGGCGCCAGCTCGAGCGGTTCATCAGCTGCTACCTGCCCGCCGCCGCGACCCACCCCACCTGGATCCTGTGGATGGAGGCGTGGGCGCGCGCGCCCCACAACCGGGAGGTCAGCCAGCTCATGGAGGACCTGCTGCGGCAGTGGCGCGACGAGCTGGCCGCGATCGTCGCCCGCGGCGTGCGGGAGGGAGCGTTCACCCCGCCAGCGGCGGTCGATGACTTCACCCTCCGGTTCACCGCCCTGCTGGACGGGCTGGCGATCCAGCGCCTGCGGCAGATGCACCAGCCGTCGCGCAAGCGGCTCACCGGCCTGGCGATGACCGTCGCCCGCGCCGAGCTCGCCCCCGGCGCCGGCTAAGGGTGACTGGCCGCCAGGTGCTCGGACATCACGTGGTGGTGGCGCAGCACCGCGCGGCGGCCGGCCTGCTCATCGCGGTCACGGACGGCGGCCAGGATCGGCTCGTGCAGCGCGGTCAGGAAGGCCGCCTCGCTCGGCCGCAGCCAGTCCGGCACGGTGCCGCCGGTAATCCAGTCGCGGTACTCGTAGTTGATGAGCGTCTCGTGAACGCTCTCGTAGATGGAGGCCAGGTAGGGGTTGCGCGAGGCGCGCACCAAGGTGGCGTGGAACTGGGTGTCGGCGCTGATCCAGGCGGAGGTGTTGCCCGCGCTGGCGGCCAGCTCGCGCAGGGCGGCCCCCCCGGCGGCGACCTCGGCCGGGGTGCTGCGCGCGATGGCCTGCGTGATCCCCTCGGTCTCCAGCCACAACCGCAGGTCGACCAGGTGCGCGACCGATTCGGTGTTGAGGCTCAGCATCAAGCTGACGGTGGCGGCCAGGCTGGTCTCCGGCTTGCGGCGCACGTAGGCGCCGGAGCCGCGCCGGGACTCCACGAGGCCCTTGACGACCAGGATGCGGATGGCCTGGCTCACGGTCGGCCGGCTGGCGGCGGTGATCAGCGCCAGGTCGCGCTCGGACGGCAGCCGGGCTCCCTCGGGCAGCCCGGCCGAGACGATCAGCTGCTCGATCTGGCCCGCGATCTCCTCGGCGGCGACTGGCTCGCCGTCGCGCCGCCCGCCCGGCCCCCGCATGACCTGCCAGACTTCGGCACCGTCGGTTTGCTTCGACCGAGCCAACGACCCCTCCCAACGCCTGTCGGACACACCATACCGGCGGCGAGGATGGAATCCGGCCAGGCCACTTCGGCGCGCGGGTGCAGCCAGCTGCGCGGTGGTATCCGATATCGGCAGCTATCGCGTGCCCGCGGCGTCCCCGGGGGCGTCGAAGTTGTTCCGGCGGCCTTCGCGCACGTAGTCGACGGTGGAGCGGATGTGCTCGCCGCCGTGCACGGAGTGCCGGCTGGCGACGTGCCCGAACATCTGGATGCCGAAGCCGCCGTCGAGGTCGTCGGTGACGCGGCGCTTCCACGGGCGGCGCACGATCTGAGTGGTGAGCCTGCGGATCGTGCGCGGCTGGGTCATGATGTGGTCGGCGATGGCGAAGCCCCGCTCGATCAGCTCCTCGCCCGGGACGACCTCGTTGACCAGCCCGTACTCGAGTGCCTGGCGGGCGTCGATCGCCTCGCCGGTCAGCAGCGCGTAGGCGGCGCGCTTGGTGCCGAGCAGTTCCTGGAAGGCGTTGTGTATCCCGTCGGCGGGGACCGAGCCGATGTCGTAGTGCAGGTCGAACAGCACCGCGTCGGCCGCGGCGACGGTGATGTCACACATCAGCAGGATCTCGGTGTGGAAGCCGGGGCCGTTCACCAGGCCGATCGTCGGGATCTCAAGGTCGTTGACGAGCGCGCTGACGTTGACGCGGCCGTCCTTGTAGGCGTACTCGTAGGCCCAGTAGTCCAGGCTGTCCTGCTCGATCTCGAACCCGTCGGGGTCGGAGGTCATCATGAAGTCCTCGCCGGTGCCGGTGAGGATGAGAACCTCGTTGCCGGGGTCGGCGCCGACGGTCTTGAGCATCTGCCCGAGGGCCCGGTGGTTCTGCACGCTGAGCTGGACCGGCCCGCCGGCGGTGTGCGCCTGGACCAGCAGGACGCCGTCGTCGCGGCGGGTCATGGTGAAGAAGTCCTTGAAGAACTCGCTGTAGTCCGCGAACTTCGGCGTGGGGAGGAACTGCTGCAATGACATGGCTGGCTACCTTTCGAGGGGGCGCGCGCAGACCGCGACGGGGTGCCCGGCCTGCAGCAGCGCTTGTCGGGGATCCCTATACCGGGGCGTATTCG
Organism: Streptosporangiaceae bacterium; assembly: GCA_025935815.1. Taxonomy (GTDB): domain Bacteria; phylum Actinomycetota; class Actinomycetes; order Streptosporangiales; family Streptosporangiaceae; genus Trebonia. The sequence goes on along the minus strand of JAICUO010000014.1, from coordinate 18,102 downwards.
CCCTCAGCGGCCACGATGGCCGGCACCGGCGGGGGCGGGCCCGGCCGCCGCAGCAGCTCCCACGCGCAGTCCACGATGTCCTGGGTGCCGAGCCGGTACTTGCGAAACAGCGGCGGGGCGGCGCGGGCGCCCTCGGCGAAGGTGTCGCGCAGCCCGATGCGCCGCAGCGGGCGGCCAAGGCCCGCCTCGGCGATCGTCTCCGCCACGGCCGAGCCGAGTCCGCCGATCACGCTGTGGTTCTCGGCGGTGATCACCGCCGAGACCCGGCTCACGGTCCGCCTGATCGCCTCGGCGTCCAGGGGCTTGATGACCGGCACGTTCACCACGCCGGCGCTGACCCCCGCGGCGGCGAGGGCCGCGGCCGCGCCGATCGCCGACGACACCATCATGCCGCTGGCGATGACCGCCAGCTCATCGCCGTCGATGAGGGCCTGCGCCGTGGTCAGCGAGAACTCGTGGGCATCGTCGAAGATCACGGGGATCTCGCCCCGCTTGAGCCGCAGGTAGACCGGCCCGGGGACGCCGGCGATGGATGGCAGCGCCGCGCGGATCTGGGTCGCGTCGGCGAGGTCGATCACGGTCATGTTGGGGATCGCGCGCATCAGGGCGACGTCCTCGATCGCCTGGTGGCTGGGGCCGCCGGGGCTGGACAGGCCGGGCATGAAGCCGACGATCCGCACCGGCAGGTTCGGGTACGCAACGGAATTGACGATCTGGTCCAGCGGCCGGCGCGTCGCGAAGACGCCGAAGGTATGCACGAACGGCAAGAAGCCGCGCCGCGCCAGCGCCCCGGCCATGCTGACCATGTTCGCCTCGGCCATCCCGGCGTGGATGAAGCGCTCGGGGAACTGCTCCTGGAACAGGTCGATCTCCGTCTGCCGGCTCAGGTCCCCGCTCAGGCACAGGATCTCCGGACGCTGCCGGGCCAGGTCGACCAGCGCGCGGCCATACGGCTTCATGACGGTCGGGTAGGGCTGCTTAAGCAAGGCGGGCCTCCAGCTCCCGGAGCGCCGCCTCGGCGAGGGAGGCCGGCAGCGTGATGAAGTGGCCATCGGCGCCGTCGGGCAGCACGGTCAGGCCATGCGTGGTCGACGTGCGCGCGATGACCACGGCCGGGCGGGGGTCGGCGGTGGCGGCGCGCAGCGCGGCGTCGAGGGCGAGGGTGTCATGCCCGTCCACGTCGAAGGCGGCCCAGCCGAAGCTCTCCCACTTCCCGGCGACCGGCTCCAGGGTGGTGATCGACGAGACGGGCCCGTCTACCTGTGAGTCGTTGGCGTCCAGCATGACGGTGAGCATTCCCAGCCGGCGGTGTGCGGCGAAGAGCGCCGCCTCCCAGACCTGGCCTTCCTCAAGCTCGCCGTCGCTGAGGACCGCGTACACCCGCGCGCCGTCCCGGCCCTGCAGCCGGTCGGCCAGCGCGAGCCCGGCGGCCCCGGACAGGCCCATGCCGAGCGAGCCGCAGGTCAGGTCGACCGCGGGCGAGCGCTCCGTTCCGATGGCCTCCAGCGCGGACTCGTCAAAGCCGTAGCTGGCCAGGGCCTCCTCGTCGAGCAGGCCGGCCTCGGGCGCCGCCGCGAAGGCGGCGATGATGTAGTGCCCGGGCGAGACGACGAGGCTGTCGCGGCCGGGGTCGTAGTGCCCGGTGTACAAGGTGGCGAACAGCTCCGCCGAGGAAAGAGCCTGGCCCAGGTACCCGAACCCGTGCGGGGCGACCATCCGCACCGCGCGAAGCCGGATCACGTCCGCGTACCGCGCCGGGGTCAGCGCGTTGGTTGCCGTCATGCGAGGCTCCTTCGGCGGTACCGCGGCTTAGCGGTAAAGTGGCTAAGCCACAATATAGCCAGGGTCGCCGCGGGCGGTCAACCGGCCAGGCTCATCACGGCCAGTTCCGGGTATCAAAGAGTCGGACGGCGTCCTTGGCATGCATGGGCTTCGCCGGAGTGGGCATTGGTGCAACATGGCCGGAGACGATCGAGCTGGTCATGCCGCTGACGCACCGGTCCTGGCCGGGAAGGCCGCGCCGCGCGGCAGGTACCCGCACTTCAGGCGGGCCGGTGATTACGTCTACGTCTCCGGCACATCCGCGCGCCGTCCGGACAACACCTTCGCGGGCGCCTCGGCGGACGCGATGGGCACCGTGTCGCTGGACATCCGGGCGCAGACCCGGGCCGTCATCGAGAACATCGGCGACATCCTGGCGGCGGCCGGCGCCGGCCTGGGGGACGTCGTCCAGGTGACCGCGTACCTGGTCAGCATGAACGACTTCGGCGGGTTCAACGAGGTCTACGGGGAGTACTTCGACGAGGCCGGCCCCGCGCGCACGACCGTGGCGGTCCATCAGCTTCCGCACCCGCACATCCTGATCGAGATGCAGGCCGTTGCCCACGTTCCCCAGGGAGAGCCCCCATGACGATGACCAGTCCCGTTAACTTCGCGCGGTGGATCGAAGACAACAAGCACCTGCTGAAACCGCCGGTGGGCAACAAGACGATGGCCGTCGGCGACGACTTCATCGTGATGATCGTCGGCGGCCCCAACGCCAGGACCGACTTCCACGTCGACCCCTACGAGGAGTGGTTCTACCAGCTCAAGGGCAATATGCACGTCAACGTGGTGGTTGACGGCGGGGTGCGGCGAGTCGACATCCGCGAGGGCGAGACCTGGCTGCTGCCGGGCTACACGCCCCATTCCCCGCAGCGCCCCGAGGAAGGCTCCGTCGGCCTGGTGATCGAGCGGGTCCGCGAGGAGGGAACGCTGGAGAAGTTCCAGTGGTACTGCCCGAACTGCGGGGCCTTGGTGCATGAGGTGGAATTGCAGGTCCGCGACATCGTGACCGACCTGCCGCCGGTCTTCGCGGCCTTCTACGACGACGAGAAGGCCCGCGGGTGCCCGCAGTGCGGGACGCTGCACCCGGGCAAGGGCTGACACGGGTGGCTGGCGGTAGCCCGGTCGTCGACGTCCACACCCACTACGTCCCGAAGGGGTGGCCGGACCTCGGCCCGGGGACGCCCACCCTGAGCATCGAGACCGAGGCAGACGCGGTGATCATGCTGGGCGGGCGGGAATTCCGCCGGATCCAGGCGGACTGCTGGGACGCGGGGACCCGGCTCGCCGACATGGACTCCGACGGCATAGGCGCGCAGGTGGTGTCGCCGACCCCGGTGTTCTTCAGCTACGCGGCCGGCGTCACGCAGGCGGTCCGCATCGCGCGGGTCATGAACGACCTCGCCCTGGAGATCTGCGCGCCGGCGCCGGGCCGGCTGCTGCCGATGTGCCAGGTCCCGTTGCAGGACCCGGACGCGGCGTGCGCGGAGCTTGACCGCTGCATGTCCGCCGGCCACGTGGGCGTGGAGATCGGTAACCACGTCGGCGACAGCGACCTGGACGCCGCCGGCGTGGTGACGTTCCTCCAGCACGCGGCCGGCCTCGGGGCGCCGGTGTTCGTGCACCCGTGGGACATGCCGGGCTCGCCGCGGCTGGACCGCTGGATGGCCCAGTGGCTGGTCGGCATGCCAGCCGAGACGCACCTGTCGCTGCTGGCCATGATCTGTGGCGGCGTCTTCGACCGGGTCCCGGAGGCCTTGCGGATCTGCTTCGCGCACGGTGGCGGGTCATTCGCGTTCTGGCTGGGCCGGATCGAGAACGCCTGGCACAAGCGGCACGACGTCATCGGCACGTCCCAGTACCCGCCGAGCCAGTACATCGGCCGGTTCTACGTCGATTCGGTGGTCTTCGACGAACGGGCGCTGCGGCTGCTGGTCGACACGGTGGGCACCGACCGGGTCGTGGTGGGCAGCGACTACCCGTACCCGCTGGGCGAGCGCCCGGCCGCGGGCCTGGTCCGCAAGGCGAGCTTCCTGGACGAGGCGACGCGGGAGAAGATCCTCGCCGGGAACGCGCGGGCCTTCCTGGGCCGGGCCGCATCCCGGGGCGGCGCCGGATGACGACGATCACCTCCGCCGAGCGGCAGGCGCTCGACCTCGACGCCGCCGACCCGCTGCCGACCCGGCGCGCGCAGTTCCACGTCCCGCCGTGCGGCGCTGGCCAACCCGGCGCTGGCGAGATGGCCTACCTCGCGGGCAACTCCCTCGGCCTGCAGCCGAAGGCGCTGCGCGGCCGGCTCGGCGCCGAGCTAGACGACTGGGCGCGGCTCGGCGTCGAGGGGCACCTGGAGGCGCGGCGGCCGTGGCTGTCCTACCACGAGCTGCTCCGCGAGCCGGCCGCGCGGCTGGTCGGCGCCCGGCCGGAGGAGGTGGTGGTGATGAACTCGCTGACGGTCAACCTCCACCTGCTGATGGTCAGCTTCTACCGGCCGACGCCCCAGCGGCACGCGATCCTCATCGAGGACAGCGCGTTCCCGTCCGACAGCTACGCGGTGCGCAGCCAGGCCGCCTTCCACGGGTACGACCCCGATGAGGCGGTCATCCGCCTGGCGCCCCGGCCCGGCGAGGCGGTACTGCGCACCGAGGACGTGGTGGAGTTCCTGCGGGCGGACGGGCACACCGTCGCCTTGGTCTTGCTCGGCGCGGTGAACTACTACACCGGCGAGCTGTTCGACATGGAGGCGATCACGGCGGCCGGCCATGAGGCGGGCGCGATCGTCGGCTGGGATCTCGCGCACGCCGCGGGCAACGTCCCGCTCTCGCTGCACGAGGCGGGCGCGGACTGGGCGGCGTGGTGCTCCTACAAGTACCTCAACGCCGGGCCCGGGTCGCTGGCCGGCGCGTTCGTGCACGAAAGGCACCTGGCCAACCGCAGGCTGGCGAAGTTCGCCGGCTGGTGGTCGACCGAGGCCGATACCCGGTTCCAGATGGCGCCCACGGTGACCCCGGTGGACACCGCCGACTCCTGGCAGCTGTCCAACCCGCCGATCCTCGCGATGGCGCCCGTGCTGGTGTCGCTGGAGATGTTCGACGAGGCGGGGATGGCGGCGTTGCGCGCCAAGAGCACGCGGCTCACCGGCTACCTGGAGGAACTGCTCGACGAGGTGTGCGCCAAGCGGGCGGGCGTGAGCGTGATCACGCCCAGGGACCCGCGGCGGCGGGGCGCGCAGCTGTCGGTGCGGATAGCGGACCACGACGTCGGCCCGCTCACGGTACGGCTCAGGCACGACTTCGGCGTGGTCGCCGACGCCCGCCGGCCGGATGTGATCCGGCTGGCGCCGGCGCCCCTGTACAACACCTTCCACGACTGCTGGCGGGCGGCGACCGCCCTCGAAGCGGTGCTCGACGGCCACGCGGCGGGGCTCGATGGCTGAGCGAGTCGCCATCGTCGGCGCGGGCCTGGCCGGGTGCCTGCTCGCCACGCTCCTTGCCCGGCGGGGCATCGAGGTGACGCTGTTCGAGCGCCGGGAAGATCCCCGGGTCACCGGGCCCGAGCGCGGCCGCTCGATCAACCTGGCCATCTCGGCCCGCGGCCTGGAGGCGCTCGGCCAGGTGGGGCTGCGCGAGCAGGCGCTGTCGCGCGCGCTGCCGATGCACGGGCGGATGGTGCACGGCCGCGCCGGGCAGCCGAGCTTCCGCCCCTACAGCGCGGACGGGAAGCACGCGATCAACTCGATCAGCCGCGCCGAGCTCAACCGGGCCCTGCTGGAGGCAGCCGAGCAAACCACAGGGGTGAGCGCCCGTTTCGCCCACCGGCTCCGGGAACTTGACATGGCGACCGGCGTGCTGACCTTCGAGACGGCAGGCGGGGAGCAGCGTGCCCCGGCCGACATCGTGCTGGCGGCGGACGGCGCCTACAGCGCCGCCCGGCGCGCGGTGACCTTCCGGCCGGGCTTCACGTTCAGCCAGGACTACCTGGAGCACGGGTACAAGGAACTGACCATCCCGCCCCGTAACGGAACCTTCGCCCTCGACCCGGACGCACTGCACATCTGGCCGCGGGGCACGTCGATGATGATCGCGCTGCCGAACCTGGACCGCTCCTTCACCTGCACGCTGTTCTGGACGGCCGGGGAGTTCGCCGCGCTCACGGCCCCGCCGCAGATCCGCGCGCACTTCGCTGAGCACTATCCGGACGTCGCCGGCCTGATCCCGGACCTGGCCGATGACTACCGGCACAACGCCGTCGGCTCGCTGGCCACGATCCGCTGCTGGCCGTGGGTGCATCACGGAGATGGCGGCACGCTGGCGCTGGTCGGGGACGCGGCGCACGCGATCGTGCCGTTCTTCGGCCAGGGCGCCAACTGCGCGCTGGAGGACTGCATCGAGATTGACCGCTGCCTCACCGAGGCCGGAGGCGACTGGCAGGCGGCGCTGCGCCGCTACGAGCGGCGCCGGAAGGCCAACTGCGACGCCATCGCCGACATGGCCCTGGACAACTTCATCGAGATGCGGGACCGGGTCAGCTCCCGGGTGTTCCAGGCCCAGGTCGCCGCGCGGCATTTCCTGGAGCGGCGGCTGCCCGGCCGCTACGTCTCGCGGTATGAACTGGTCTCCTTCACCACGATGCCGTACGCGCAGATCCCGGACCGGATGCGCCGCCAGGACCGGGCGACCGCGATGGTCGCCACGGGGATGGCGGGGCTGCTGGCGGCCGTCGCGCGGCGCGGCTTTCCAGCGAAGCACCCCCTGGCCCGGAGGAACAGCCCGACACGGAGGAATGGCCGATGACCTCACCAGGGGATCTCACCTATGGCAGGTACCTGCGGCTGGATGACCTGCTGGCCTGCCAGCACCCGCTGACCGATTCCCACGACGAGTTGCTCTTCGTGATCATCCACCAGGCCTACGAGCTGTGGTTCAAGCAGATCCTGCACGAGGCGGCGCACTTGCAGCAGCGCCTGGAGGACGGCGACAGCGCCGGCTCGCTGGCCGCCGCGCGGCGGATCGCCAAGATCCTCAAGACGGTCGTCGGCCAGTTCGACATCCTGGAGACGATGACGCCCGCGCAGTTCGCCAGCTTCCGCCCGGAGCTGGGGAGCTCCAGCGGCTTTCAGTCCAGCCAGTTCCGGTACATCGAGGCGGTACTCGGCCGCCGCGATTTCCCCGTGGCGGGCATCGACCCGGCCCTCGAAGTCATCATGGGACGGCGGCCGGTCTTCGCCTCGCTGCTGCGCTACCTGCGGGCCGCCGGGTTCCCGGTGCCCGGCGAGATCCTGGACCAGGACCCGCGCCCGGCGTGGGTGAGCAATGACCGCGTCCAGGCGCTGCTGGCGCAGGCCTACGCCCGGTCAGGCGATCCGGCCGAGGTCTGCGAGGCCCTCGTGGACATCGACGAGGGCATCCAGGAGTGGCGGTACCGGCACGTCAAGATGGTCGAGCGGATCATCGGCGCGAAGACCGGCACCGGCGGCTCAGCGGGCGCGGCGTACTTGCGCGGCACGCTGTTCCGCCCCGCCTTCCCGGACCTGTGGGAGGTCCGCTCCCGGGCTTGAGCGCAGCCGGGCGGCAAGGCTGCGGCCAGTGTGGAAATGCAGGCGGATGGGACCGGCCGCTATCCGAGGGCGAGGATTATGGACTCACCGGCCTTCGACTCGCCCTTGCTCCGCTCCTCGATCAGGGTCACCGTGGCGGCGACCGTTCGCATGACGTCGGGCGCGTCCGGCCCGGGCTCGGTGTCGCCGTCGGCGAGGGCGAGGGCAACGACTCTGAGCGCCGCTGCCTCAGGCGGGCCAGGAGGCTGATGGGTTGCGTCCATCGGCGCGTAGGCGTCGGTCAGGTGGCGCAGCCCCGTCACCCGCTTCCAGTCGGCACAGCCATCGCCCTTGGCGGACTCGGCCGCCGCCAGGTCACGCAGCGCGTCGGTGAGCGGGCTGGCGAGGGTCGCGCTGAGCCGCGAGGTCTCGTGAATCCCCGATCGGGACGCGAGCGCGCGCGCAAACGCCAGGTATGGGTCGCTGGCCAGCGGGTGGGTGCCCGGGTGCGAAGGCGAGGTTCCCGCGAGCGCCTGAAGCAGGCTGCTGACCAGCGGCCCGTCAGCGATCCAGGGCAGCGGGAGCCCGAGGACTCCCGGGAGCGCAAGCGCCGGGCCGGGCGGGAGGACGCTGGCCGGGCCGAAGACGCTGGCAAGGTCGAGATCGGCGGCGCCGGGGACGCCGCGAGCAAGGGCGTCGGCGCGGTCGAGCTCGGCGGTGTGGACGCCTGCGAGCTCGATGACGTGGGCGAGGTCGAAGTCGAAGGCACTGAGGATGTTCAAGTCAAGGTCGATGGCGTCGGCGAGCTCGAAGGCGCGGGCGCGGGCGCGGGCGATGGCGCCGACGAGGTCGCCGGCGACGACGTCGGCCAGGGCACGGGCTTGGGTGAGGTCGAGGGCGCGGATGAGGCCCATGTCGACGGCGCGGGTGTGCGTGATGGCGTCGGCGCGCACGAGGTCCAGCGCATGGGCGTAGGTAAGGACGATGGCGTGGGCGTGCGCGTGCATCAGGTCCACGACCTCATCGCCGGAGTCGGCGCGGGCGGTCAGGTCGCTGGCGAGGGCGCTGGTCAGGGCGCGGACGTCGGCAAGGTCGCGGGTGATGTCGAGGGCGACGCCGAGGACTGCCGCGGTGAGTACCTGGGGCAGTATCGCGGTGCTCTTGGCGTCGAGGGCGACCGCCTGGCAAAGCGCGGCGCCGGTGATCTCGTACGGGTGAGGCGGGCCGGCCCGAAGCCACAGCTGCGGATGCGACTGAGTCCACGCGCACGTCACGGAGTCGGGGAGCTGGCTGTTCAGGGCGCTGGCGATGGGCTCGTCCTGGAGCTCAGCGTGACGTGGGAGCCTGACCTCGACATCGGTGCCGGTCCCGGTAATCGAGTTCAGCCAGGCGACGAAGGCTCGTGCCTCCGCCCCCCAGATACCGGTGGCGGCCTGGCCGGGGTCCGGGTCACACGGGCGGTCGGGCCGCGGCGCCTGGGTGTCAGCGAGGAAGAGCCAGTACAGGTCCGCGGGAACGGGCCGGGTGCAGATCCTGGTTCCGGTGGCGGTGGTGAGGGTCTGGCGCACCAGGCGCGCGGCCTGGACCCCGGCGATCAGCCGCCGGTGCTCGGTGGAGCAATCGGGCTGGTACGCCCGCCGGCGTTCTCGGTCGAGGCGCTGGCGCAGGTCGGGGTCGATCTCGGTGGTGGCCTCGTCGCAGTCGAAGGCGAGGGTGAGAGCGGGGATCGTGCCGCTGTCCAGACAGGCACGGACGATCGGGCTGGCGTCGGCGGTCGCCGCGTACAGCAAGATGGTCTCGTGCCACCAGGGGTCGCTGACGTTGTCAGCGAGGCTCTTGACAAGGTCGGGGCTGGCGATGACGTGCCGGGTGGCCAGATACTCCTGGAAGGTCAGGTGCGTGAAGGAGTACTGGCCGGCGGGCACCTCGGCGAGCAGGCCGTTGCGGGAGACGTCGGCCAGCAGCTCCTCGCCGGTGACCGACAGCGAGAAGCGTTTCAGCGGGGGCGCGAGGATCTCCAGGACGCGGTCGGCGGGGAGGCTGCTGGCGTGCTCGCGCATCATCTGGTATGCGAGCGTGGCCAGCAGCGTTTGCCTGGCCGGCCAGGACAAGAGCTCGGGCAGATCCTTGGCCTGAACGCGGCGCGACAGCAGGACCTGGCAGATCTCCCCGTACAGGTCCGCCCGGCTGCCTGGCAGCGCGCCGCGGTACCGGTGGGCGGTGGCGATCATCGTCAGCAGCAGCGGGTTGACGGCCAGGTTATACAGCGCCGGATGCTGCCTGAGCAGCGAAGTGAGCCTGGCGGCGGACTCGCGGCCGCGTACCCGCACGGCGCGCTGGGCGGTGCTCCCGGCGGCGCCGGTCGCGTGCCGTTCGGCGGCCAGGTACCACTGCTCCACGAAGAGCTGGATCTGATCTGCGGTAAACGGGCGGGTCACGAAGACATCGGCCCGGTCGGTCAGCGGGCCAGGCAGGCCGTTCGGCCGGGCGGTGATCACGAAGTGGTTGCCTGGGTGAGCGGCGATCTGCCGCTCGACCCAGTCAGCCACGGCGAGCCGGTCGTCGGGGCCGGCGACCTCATCCAGCCCATCGAGCAGGACGAGGCACCGGCCGCGGCGCAACTGGCGCTCCCACCAGCGGCCGGGTTCCTTGCCCGGCTCGCCGCCGATGGCCGCGCGGGCGACATCCGGCAGCGAGATCGCCGGGTCGGCGACGATCGCCCTGGCGTGCTCACGCAGCGCGAGGAGAATGGGGACGTGCCTGCGGCCCGGGCGTCCGAGCACGGCCGCCTGGGCGCTGCGCAGGGCCGCGTGGGCAAGCAGGGTGCTCTTCCCGCTTCCGGGCTGGCCGATCAGCGCAAGGACCACCCGCGAGCGGCGGTCGAGGAGCTCGCCGAGATAGTGCCGCTCAGGGGCGTCCCCGGCCGCCGGGATGAGCGGGCTGCCGGAGGCCTGCCGCGGGGCTCGGCTGACCAGCGCGACATCGACGTAGACGTCGCTCAGTTCGGGGATGTGATCACCGCCGGTCGCCAGGTCCCGCACGTCGACGTACCTCAGCGAGTCATGTACCCACCGCCGGTACCGGCGACCGTAGCCCGGAAGGGTCGATGCCCGCGCAACCCGTCGCCACGTCTGCGTCGCTCTCCAGGGGTTCTCCATTCCTCCTCCAAGCTTGAGCGCCGTACGGGGGCGACGTTGGGGTCGGATCCGCCCCGCGATCCTCGCCGGCAGGCCGCCTTGTAGGTCGACCGTCTTGCTACCCAGCTGGATCTCGGTCCGAACGGCCTAGCGGGAGCCAACCTCGCCGGCGGCGCCGATCTCCGCCGGCACCGGCGAAGGGGCAGTGAAAAGCCCGCTGGCGGCAGCTTGTGGCTGCCGCCAGCGGGACGGACCGAGGTTATGTCGTTGTGGACTTAACTACATGCGGTGCCGTTGACAGCGAAGCTCGTCGGGCTAGCGTCGTTGCTGCTGAACGTGCCCTGGAAGCCGTCGGTGATGCTGCTTCCGGGTGCGATGGTGCCGTTGTAGCTGGCGTTGGTAAGGGTCGCGTTCTCGCCGCTCATGGAGAAGCCGCCGTTGAAGTTGGCGGTGACCTTCTGGTCACCCGGGAAGGTGAAGGTCAGCGACCAGCCGTTGATCGCGGACGTCCCGGTGTTCTGGATGACCACCTGGGCGGTGAAGTTACCGGGCCACTCGCTGTTCCTGGTGTAGGTGACGTGGCAGGTGCCGCCGGTGGATCCGCCGCTGATCGTCCAGGTGAAGCTGGCCGAGCCGGAGGCGTTGGTACCGTCGCGCGCGGTGACCGTGACGTTGGCGGTCTGGTTGGTGGTCGGCGTACCCGAGATCAGGCCGGAGGAACTGATCGTGAGCCCGGCCGGCAGGCCGGTGGCGGAGAAGGTCAGCGTCTGCCCGGCCGCGGAGTCCGTCGCGGAGATCTGCAGGCTGGTCGCGGTGCCGACGGTCCCGGTGCGTGCGCCGGGGTTGGTCACCGTCACCGTGTTGCCCGCAGTGGCGCCCAGCGCGGTCTGCACCGCGGTGAAGGCGGGCTTGGGAGCATAGCTCTGGTCGAACATGGTGGCGGCGCCCTGGCCGGAGAACGCGCCGGGGACCCAGGAGTCGGGGTCGCCGATGGCCCACTGGGTCACGCCGACGCAGCGGGTGATGCCCAGGCAGGCCTTGACCGTGTTGGCGAAGTCAGTGGCCTGCTGCTGCAGGCCCGCGTTGCTCGGCGGAAGCGACGTGAAGCGGTCGTCGAGCTCGGTGACGGCCACGTCCAAGCCGAGGTTGGCGAACCGCTGCATGTTGGCCTGGATGCCCGAGGGGTTCTGGCCCTCGATGAAGTGAGACTCGAAGCCGATGCCGTTGAGCGGGGCGCCCGCCGCCAGCAGCGACTGCGCCAGGCTGAACATCGCGTTGCTCTTGGCGTTCATGCCTTCGATGTTGAAGTCGTTCAGGTACAGCTTCGCGTTCGGGTCCGCCGCGTGCGCCGTCCGCAGCGCGTCGGCGATGTAGCCGCTGCCCATCGCGTTGAAGAACACGTCCTGCTTGAGGCTGCCGCTTTCTTGGAAGGGCTCGTTCACCACGTCCCACGCGTAGGGCGTCTGCGGCATCGTCGCCGTCACCGTCGCGTAGTGGCTGACCTCTTTGGTGATGTGATTCTCCATGGCCGCTTGCACCTGGTTCAGCGGTATCTGGGTCACCCAGCCCGCGAGCTGGCTGTCCCAGACCAGGTTGTGACCGCGGTACCGCTCGCCGTTCGCATGCGCATACTGCACGATCTGGTCGCCCGGGCCGAAGTTGAACTGGTTCTGGTTCGGCTCGATGGTCTGCCACTTCATCTCGTTGCCCGGCGTGAGCATGTTGAACTGCTGCGCCTGCAGCTGCGTCACGTTCGAGTTCGAGACCAGGTCCCCGGTCATGTCGCTGCCGAAGTAGCGGTTGCCGTTCGCCGCGGCGAGCGTCTTCAGGGGCGTCCCGGGCGCCAGCGCCGCCTGCGCGCTGCCCCCGATCGCCACCGTTGCCATGGCCGCCAAGGTCGCGGCGGTCGCGGCCCCGGCGGTAAACATCCGGCGCCGCGACGTGCCGCCAGGGGACCTGGCGGCGTTAAGCGTCGGGCGGGATTGCCACATCTTCATGACCCTCCTCGTCATCGAAAGTTATCGGAAAATTTGCGATAACTGGATGAAGTGAAGATCACTGCGCAGTCGGCTTGCAAGGGCCTCGGCTATTTGCCCCGGATATCGGGGGTTTGGCCGTGAAAGTTCCACACTGGCGGGCGGACGGCGCCCCGCGATCACCCGCCGGGGGCGGTGGCTCCGGCGGGGCGTTCGACGGCCCGCAGGTGAGTCTCGACGGCGCTGGTGACGCGTTCGGTGTCGCCGGTGGCGAGCAGGTCCAGCAGCGCGCCGCGCAAGACGGCGAGCAGCAGCGTCCGCTCGTCCCGGGCGGCCTGCGCCGCCTGCACGTCCGGCTCGTCCGGCTCGTCCGGGTCCGGTTCGGCCTGGGCAGCCTGCGCGGCCTGGCGTTCGGCGAGCAGGTCAAGCCAGTCGCGGACCGTGTCGCGGCCGAAGTCGGCCCACGGCCCCGGCTCGCCGAGCAGCGAGCGGGCGTAGCCCTCGACCCACAGCGACAGCAGCGCGCGGTGCGCCGGATCGGCCAGCCACGCCCAGACGTCGCGGCCGGTGGCGGCGAGGCCGTGATGCTCGTCGCGCAGCTTCGCGAGATACCGCAGCTCCTCCACCCGTGCCCGGGCGAGCAGCGCGCGGGTCAGCTCCTCCTTGGACCCGAACAGGAAGAGCAGCACCCGCGGGCTGGACCCGACCTGCCGGGCGAGCGGCCGCAGCGACATGTCTGCCAGCCCGTTGCTGAGGACGTACTGGTAGGCGGCTTCCAGCAGTTCCTGCTTGCGCGCGGAGTCGGTCACGGCTATTGACTCTCACAAGTCGAGTTCGTACACCTGGCCGATCAGGTCGGCCCCGAAGCTGTGGTGCGGCTCCTCCTCGGTGAGGGTGAACCCACGGGAGAGGTAGGTCTGCCGCGCCGCCGCTAGCGGGTGGTTGGTCCATAGTCTCATCCGCTTGTAGCCGGCTCCCCGGGCGAAGCGCAGGCACTCATCGACCAGCCGCCCGCCCAGCCGGGCGCCCCGGGCGCTCGGGTCGACCAGCAGGATCCGAAGCTGCGCGGTCTGCTCGTCGGCGGCAACGCAGAACACGCACCCCACCCGCCGTCCGTCCCGCTCGGCGATCCAGGCCGCCTCGCGATGGTCGTCGTGGCTGACCGCGTAGTCACCGACGATCTTGGCCACCAGCGCCTCGAAGCTGGCGTCCCAGCCGTACTCCTCGGCGTAGATCTCGCCGTGGGCCATCACGACCCAGCCCAGGTCCCCCGGCGCGCCCAGCCGGCGGATGGTCGTCGCTTGCGCGGGCATCCTCGCCTCCCGTGTCACTGAAACAGTCGTTTCAGTTCCACTCTAGCAGGGGCCGTCACCCGCGGTGGGCGCCGAAGCATCGATCACCGCGTCCCCCCGGGTTCGCTGTGATCCGCACCCTATGCGGCCATTGCCGGAAACTTTCAGGAGCTCAAGAGCCGGGCCAGCTCATCGCGCCGGGTAACGCCGAGCTTGCTGTAGATGTTCTGCAGGTGGTTGTCCACGGTCCGCACCGACAGGACTAGCCGGTCGGCGATCTCCCGGCTGGAGGCACCCGCCGCGGCCATGGCGGCGATCTCCTGCTCGCGCCGGGTTAGCCGCCCGGTGGTGGCGCCCGGCGACAGCCCCGGAGTCCGGGCGTCGCCGCAGTTGGCGGCGGTTTCCGCGGCTCGCCGGGTCATCGCGCTCGCGGACCTGCCCTGTCCGCCGGACTGGTAGGCGGTCGCCGCGGACAGGTACGCCTCGGCCGCGAGCAGCGATGCCCCCAGCGCCTCGAAGGCCCGCCCGGCGGCCTCGAGGTCGGCGGCGTTGCCCCGGACGAGCGCGGCGGCGTGCGCGGCGAGCGCGGCCACCAGCCCGCCGCCGACTTCCTCGGCGATCACCGCGAGGCGCCGCGCCACCGCCTGCGGCCGCCCGATCCGGGCGATGTCGTGCAGCACCTTGGCCTCGGCGACCCGCAGCCGGCAGGCGGCGGCCCGCTCGGCGGCCACGGTCAGGATCTCCCGTGCCCGGGACAGTTCGCCGGCGCAGACGCTGGCCCACGCCCGGCTCCGGTCGACCACGTCGGTCTCGTAAACCATCATCGGGCTCACGGGCAACTCGTCACATTCGGCCAGCGCCGCCTGCGCCTCGCTGGCGTGCCCGCGCATCGCCTCGGCGAGAGCCACGCCCGCCAGGCACCACCGCAGGGCGGCGGCATCGCGGAGCTCGCGGTTGACCGACGCCCCGTCCAGGAACGCCTTCGTCGCCCGGTCAAGATGACCACGCTCGATCAAGACCCAGCCGGTAAGGAACAGGTGCGTCGCCTGGCCCTCCTTATCGCCAGCGGCCAGGGAGGCCTGGCCGCCGGTCCCCGCATCCGATTCGGCCTGGGCGAGCTGGCCGGCCGCGGCGTGGCCCGCGGCCAGGGCGGCTTCCGGGTCGGGCTCGAAGACCTTGATCGCCGCCAGCCGGCCGAGCAGCTGCAGGCGGGGCGCGGTGTCGGTGACGACCGCCAGGGCTGCACGCAGGACCGCCATGGCGGCGTCGGGCTCGCCCAGCAGGTTGGCGAAGTTGTGTGCCCGCGCGCTGGCGATCCGGGCCAGGTCCCGGTCGGTCCGGCATGACGCGGCCACGCCGGCGAGCACCGCCTCCGCCTCCCGGTGGCGGCCCGAGCGGAACATGGCCTCGCCGAGCGCCAGGCCGGCGTCGACACCGCCGCTCGCGTCCAGGGCCGCCTGGGCCAGCCTCGCGGCCAGCCCGAAATCGAACATCTCGCCTGCCCGCTGAGCGGCCTGCGTGAGTATCCCGGCTTCCCGCGCGCTACCGGAATCAAGCTGCCACCGCCCCAGCCGCAACAGGTCGTCGCGCCGCCGGGCGCCGGTCACCGCGATGGCCTCGGCCAGCGCGGCCGAGATCCGGCGGAGCCGGAAGCGCGGCATGTCATTGCGAAGCGCCTCCCCGTACACCGGGTGGGCCAGCCGGGCCAGCGCGCGCCGGCCGTCGGTGCTGAGCTGCACCAGCCCGCGGGCCTCGGCGTCCTCGACGCCGGCCGGGTCGGTCAGCTTCTCCAGTACCGCCACCCCGAGCGGCTCGCCGACCGCCAGCACTTCCAGCACGGCGATAGTCCCGGGGGCCAGGCCGGCCAGCCGGGCGGCCACCAGCTCGCCGAGGCGGCCGACCGCGGTCAGCGGATGAGACAGCGACCAGATCCCGCCGTCGCGCCGCAGCGTTCCGGAGTCCACGGCCCCGATGAGCAGTTCGCGGAGGTACAGCGCGTTGCCCTGGCTGAGCTCCCACAGCCGCCGGACGCTGCCACTGGCGACCGGCCCGCCCAGGTAAGCGCAGAGCACCGCCTCGGTCTGCGCCTCGTTCCAGGCTCGCAGGTCGATCCGCTCCGCGAGGCCGTCCTTCCACAGCGCGGTCACCGCCTCCGGGGCCGGACCGGGCGTCCGCACGGTGATCAGCACGCCGCAGGCTGGTTCCCGGACGAGCTGGTGCAGCAAGGCGGCTGAGCCCTCGTCGAGGAACTGCGCGTCGTCGACGGTCAGCAGGAGCTTCCCGGCCCGGGAAGCCCGGGCCAAGATGGCGTCGCTCGCCAGCCGTAGCAACCCGAGCAGGTCTGCGGTCGGCTGCCCGGCCGGCGGCAGGAACGGGGCGAACGGCCCGAACGGGATCGGGGTGGCCCCGCGGGTCGCGACCGCCCTGGCCACCGAGAACTCCAGCCCGGCGGCGGCCGCCGCGGCGGCGGCCGCCGCCAGCCGCGTCTTGCCGACGCCGGCCGCTCCCGCGAGGACGAACGCGGCGGGACGCGGCTCGCTCAGCCCCGTGAGGATCCGACCTAGCTCGGCCTCACGCGACACAAGCGGGATCTCGCCCGCTAGACCCGTTCGCTCCACCGCGAGGATTTTCCCATCCCGTCAGAAAAATGAGTAGCGACTACTCAGGAACTTAGCAAGGGGGATCGCCTATAACGGTGCGGGGCGCGCGCTAGGGAGCGTGAATCGGCCGCGCGGCTCACGCTCTTCGAGGCGCTGTCCCAGCTCGCCGCGTTACCCGCGGCTAGGGATGCCGGGCCCTGCCGCTGAATTGAGCAACGGTTGCTCATGCCCTGAGGCCGGGCCGCACCGCACGATCGGGGCATGGGACTTTTGAGCAAGATGACCGGCGGACCCGACAAGAAACTCCTGGCCACCGGCCTGATCGGGCGCGGCATCATCACCGACATCCAGCCGACCGGCACCACGATGGAAATCGGCAACGGCCTGGTCCAGCGAGTGTGCGTGTTCACGGTGGAGGTTTCCCTCGACCGTCAGGCACCCTACACCGCTACCTGCAGGCAGCGCATTCCGGAAATCCACCTCCCGCAGGTCCAGCTGGGCAACACGACGGTGGCCGTCCGGGCCAACCCGGCCGACCTGACCCAGATCGCCCTGGACTTCACGACCGAGCCGCCCGTGGTGACCACCCCCGGAGGGACCGGTAACCATTCCGCCGCCGAGATCCTGGCCGCCGGGGCGCCTGGACAGGCGGTCATCGTCCAGTACCAGCCGCTGGGCAAGCGCAATCCGGCGGGCGTGGACCTCTACGCCTTCCTGCTGACCGTCATGCCACCCGGCGGGGATCCCTACCAGATCCAGGTCGGAAACCCCACACCGCCCGCGGCGCTGCCGTTCCTGTTCCCGGGATCAAGGGTGCCGGTGAAGATCGGGACCATCCCCAACGCGGTGGTCATTGACTGGGAAGCGGCAGCGGCAGCAGATCGCCGCTAGGGAAGCAGGCCCGGGACCGGTTGCGCCCACCCGGGTTCGCGCTTGTCCTTGACTTTAACTACAGTTGAGGTTCTAACCTCACGGGGTGAGCGCAGACATGGCGAAAACCCCAACGAAGCCGACCGGTCCGGCGACTGGCGGGGCGGGCGGGATATGGGCACCGGCGCGGCGCCTGCTGACGACCGGCCTCGTGCTCGCGGTCACCTTCGTCGCGTTCGAGGCGCTCGCCGTCGCCACGATCTTGCCGGTGGTCGGCCGCCACCTGGGAGATCTCCGTCTCTACGGATGGGTGTTCAGCGCATTCCTGCTGGCCAGCCTGATCGGGATCGTGCTGGCGGGGACGCTGGCCGACCGCGTGTCGCTCGCGCGGCCGATGCTTGGCGGCCTTGCCTTGTTCGCGCTCGGCTTGGTGGTCGGCGGGACCGCGCCGGACATGGCGGTTCTCGTGGTGGGCCGGGCGGTGCAGGGCCTGGGCGCCGGGGTCGTGCCCGCGGTGGCATACGTGGCGATCTCCCGGTGCTATCCCGAGGAGTCCCGGCCGCGGATGTTCGCCGTCCTTTCCACCGCATGGGTGGTGCCCGGCCTGATGGGTCCGGCCATCGCCGCCCTGGTGGCGGCGGCGGTTGGCTGGCGATGGGTCTTCCTGGGCCTGCTGCCGCTGGTGCTCGCGGCGGGGATGCTGGTCGTCGTGGCCTTGCGGCATGTCACGCCGCCGGCCAGGCCGGGAACCGCCACGGTGCCGTACCTGGCCGTGCTGGGCGTCGTCGCCGGGGCGGGCACGGCACTGGCGTCGCTGACCTCCGGCGTCGTGCCCGTAGTCGCGTTCGGCGGCATCGGCGGCGCGGCCCT
>JAICUO010000270.1 GCA_025935815.1 Streptosporangiaceae bacterium | reverse complement strand
GTCAGCCAGGCACATCCGGTTGATCTCGTCATCAAGCTCGTTGTCATTGTAAATGGCCGCGTGCTCGTCGATGACGCTGCTGACGCTGGTCGCCAGGTCGGGCCCGACCAGCGTGGTCAGGTCGGCGGGGTCGTACAAGGTGTAGCTGCGCCGGAAGCGGGCCTCCTCGGGCAACTCGGCGAACGTCATGAACCGCTTAGCCCAGCGCGGGTAGCGCAGCCCGCGATTCCCGATGGAGACGGGCATCGCGCCGACGGCCATCCGGGCCGGCCAGCGGACCGCCCCCGGCAGCCGGTGGTACCGGCTCGCCATCAGGCAGGCCAGGTGCTTGCGGTAGCCGCCGAACAGCTCGTCGGCGCCCATCCCCGACAAGATCACCTTGACGCCCCGCTCACGGGCCGCCTGGCACATCAGGTAGGTGTTGATCGCCGCCGGGTCGCCGATCGGCTCGTCGAGGAAGTCGACCATCCTCGGCAGCATGTCGACGATGTCCGGGGAGATCTCGATCTCGTGCAGTTCGATGCCGAACTGCCGGGCGACCTTGCGCGCGTAGATCGCGTCGTCGGGCATCGCCTCGAGCTTTTGGTCCTCGGGCCGGAACGTGATCGTGTAGGCGTCAACGCTGGCCGCCTGCTGGTGGGCGAGCACGGTGATGATGCTGGAGTCCAGGCCGCCGGACAGGAAGCTGGCCACCGGCACGTCGGCGATCAGGTGCGCCGTCACCGATTCCTCGATGATCGACTTGAGGTCGGCGGCCGGGCCTTCGCCTGCGTCCCGCGCGATGTCCTGCACGCGCCAGTAATGGTGTTCCTCGTGGCTGCCGTCGGGGCGGAAGCGCGCCCAGCTGCCCGCGGGCAGCTTCCGCACGCCCTGGATGGAGCAGCGCTGCTCCGGCACCCAGTAATAGAGCATCGACGCGACCATGGCGCCCGGCTCGATCTTCAGCTCCGGGCCCACGGCGGCCAGCAGCGCCTTGAGCTCGGAGGCGAAGACGATTCCCTCGCCCCGGCGCAGGTAGAGCAGGGGCTTGATGCCCAGCGGGTCGCGGGCCAGCGCCAGCTCGCCGGTGGCGGTGTCGGCGATGGCGAACGCGAACATGCCGCGGAACCGCTTCAGCGCGCCCGGCCCCCAGTGCCGCCACGCCTCGAGCACGACCTCGGTGTCAGAGCTGGTGGTGAAGGAGGCGCCCTGCTTCTCCAGCTCGGCGCGGAGCTCCCGGTAGTTGTAGAGCTCGCCGTTGTAGCTGAGCGTGAGGCCGCCCTTGATGAAGGGCTGGTTGGCCGACGTGGACAAGTCGATGATCGACAGCCGTCGCTGGCCGAGGTGGACGGAGGTCCGCTCGTCCTCATGGCTCCAGATGGCACCGGAGTCGGGGCCGCGGTGCACGATCCGCTCGGTCATGACGTCGGTCAGCTTGTGGCCGTCGGGCTGCTGGTAGCAGCCGGCGATCCCGCACATGCGCTACTTCCCCCTCGCCTGCGGCGCAGTACCGCTCGCCTGCGGCACGGTACCGCTCGCCTGCGGCGCGATGCGCTCGTAGACCGCCAGGTAGGCCTTCTCCTGGTGCGGCCAGGCCAGCTCGTCTTCCACGCGGGCGCGGCCGAGCTTGCTCATGCGCGTCCGCTCCGCCTCGTCGTCGGCGAGGTCCACGATCGCCCGGGCGTAGTTCCTGACGTCTTGCTCGGAGTCCCCGGCCGGCTTGACGTAGACGGCCGCGTCGGCCGCCGAGACCCTGGTCTCCCGCAGGTCGAACGCCACCACCGGCAGCTCGAAGGACATGTACTCCATGGTCTTGTTCATGGTCGACACGTCGTTGAGCGGGTTCATCGGGTCCGGCGACAGGCCGATGTCAGCGGTGGACATGACCTTCTTGACCAGCTCATCGGGTGCCCGGCCGGTGAACTCCACGTGCCCGTTCAGCTCGAGCTGATCACGCAGCGCCACCAGCTCGTCGAAGCAGTCGCCCTTGCCGATGAGCGTGAAGGCGATGTCCTCGCGCCCCATCTCGTGCACGATGACATTGGCCGCCCGGACCACGATGTCCACGCCATCTTGCGGCCCCATGACGCCAATGTAGGCGGCCAGGTGCTCGCGCCCGCGCCGCTGAGCCTCGTCCGGCTCGCCGCGCTGGAGCTTGGCGGGATCGGGGCCGGTGCGGACGACGGTAACGTCCGCCGGGTCCTTGCCGCTTCTGTCTATGGCGATCTGGCGATAGGAGTCGTTGGTGGAGATCACGTGGTCGGCGCTGCGGTGCGTCCGGCGCTCCAGGAACCGCAGGCCCCGGTACGGCAGCGACGCGCCGGCGTCGGGGAAGCGGGACTGGAACAGCTCGGGGGACAGGTCGTGGTGGTCGAACACGAACTTGGTCCGCTCGACTGCCTTGAACGCCATGGCCAGCGGCCAGAAGATGTCCGGCGGGTTGCAGGCCTGGATGACCGAGAACCGCCCGCGCGCCAGCCCGCCCCGGCCCCGGGCCCGGAGGGTCTTCCAGGAGGTCGCCGCGAACGAGTACGCGTATTCGGCGACGAAGCTGAGCTTGGACCCGCCCGGCGCGTACGGCCGGTACTTGTACAGCTCGACCCCGTCGATGACCTGGAAGGCCGGATCTTCCTTGCCCTTCGGGCAGACCACGGCGACCCGGTAGCCCGCGCGGATGAGGGCCTGGCACTCAAGCCACACCCGCCGGTCGAAGGGCACTGGCAGGTTCTGGACGATGATCAGGACCCGTTTCACCCGCCGGGTCACCTCCCTGGGATAAGGCGCGAGATCCACCGCGGTCAGCGCGGGTCCTCCAGCGTACGCAAGCTCCGGCTCCGCTCTTGACGAACCTGGCCGTACCGCTATAAGAGCGGCGCCCCGGTTCCGGTGATACTGCAAACTCGGTTTGGTTAGCCATCCTCCGCCAAACTGTTACAAAGGCTGGGCCCAGAGGGTGTATCACCACATGCGGTTGACGGTTCTACTGACATGCGGGTCAGCGATAGCCGCTGGGCCGGTTACCGTGTAACAGGGGCGTCGTGTTTCAGGGGCGCGGCGCGCCCCTGAAAGTGGCACAACACAGCCCAGGGGGTTCTGCATGAGAGTGCTGGTTGCGGGCGATCGCGGCTACATCGGAGCCGTCCTCGTCCCGTTCCTGCGCGCGGCCGGCCACGAGGTCGACGGGCTCGATCTCGGGCTGTACGAGGGCTGTGACCTCGGGCCGGCGCTGCCAGGCACCGGCTCTTACCCCTCACGGGACATGCGTGACGTTACCCCCGCCGCGCTTTCCGGCTACGACGCCGTCGTGTGCCTGGCGGCGCTGTCGAACGACCCGGTCGGCGACTTGAACGAGGCGGCCACCTACTCGGTGAACCTCGACGGCACCCTGCACCTGGCCGAGGCCGCCAAGGCCGCCGGGGTCGAGCGGTTCCTGTTCTCGTCTTCCTGCAGCCTGTACGGCGCGGCCAAGGACTCGGCCGCCGTCGCCGAGGACGCCGAGATGTTCCCGGTCACCGCGTACGGCCGGACCAAGGTGGACGCCGAGCGCGGACTGGCCTTGCTCGCCGACGACAACTTCAGCCCCGTCTACCTGCGCAACGCGACGGCCTACGGTGCCTCCACCCGGCTGCGGCTGGACATCGTCGTGAACAACCTCACCGCGATCGCGCTGACGACCGGCAAGGTGCACCTGCAAAGCGACGGCACCCCGTGGCGCCCGCTGGTCCACATCGAAGACATCAGCCGGGCCTTCGCGGCGGTGCTCAGCGCCCCCCGCGCGGTCATCCACGACCAGGCCTTCAACATCGGCCGCAATGAGGACAACGTGCAGATCCGCGAGGTAGCCGAGATGGTCCGCGAGGCCGTCCCCGGCTCCGAGCTGACCTTCGCCGAGGGCGCCGGGCCGGACCTGCGCAACTACCGGGCGGACTTCGCCAAGCTCTACGACACGTTTCCCGACCTGAAGATGCGGTGGACCGTCCGCGAGGGGATCGCCGAGCTACTCCAGGCCTACCGCCAGCACGGGCTGACCTACGACGACTTCACCTCCTCGCGGTTCACCCGGCTGCGCCGGGTGCGGGAGCTGCTCGGCGCCGGGGCGCTCGACGAGGAACTGCGCCGCCAGGGCGACGCGTCGTTCTTGAGGCAGCAATCCTGACGTGACCGGGGCTGACCACGTCGTCACCGCCGCCCCCCAGGCCGCAGCGGGCCGGGGGGTTCTCGGCGCGCGCGCCCGGTCGCTGCCGATCGGGCGGCTGATCCACCAGGTCGCCCAGCGGTTCACGTGGGGCCTGGCCGACCAGGCGGTATCGAGCCTGACCAATGCGGCGGTGAGCCTGTACATCGCCCGGGCGCTCGGCGCCGCCCAGTTCGGCGCGTTCAGCCTCGCGTACGTGACCTACTCCTTCGCCCTGACCGCCTCGCGCGGCCTGGCGACCGACCCGCTGCTCGTCCGGTACAGCAGTGTCGAGGTCAAGGCGTGGAAGCGCGCCGTCGCCGCCTCGACGGGGACCGCCACCGTGATGGGCCTGATCACCGGGACCGTCTCGCTCATGATCGGCGCGGCGACCAGCGGAACGACGCGGCTGGCGTTCATCGCGCTCGGGCTGACGCTGCCCGGCCTGCTGCTGCAAGACGCCTGGCGGTACTCCTTCTTCGCCCTCGGCAAGGGCGGGCGGGCGTTCGCGAACGACGCCGTGTGGGCGCTGACCCTCCTCATCGGGCTGCTCGCGCTCAAGGTCACCCACCACCAGACGGTGTTCTGGTACGTCCTGACCTGGGGAATCACCGGCTGCATCGGCGGCTTGGTCGGCCCGCTGCAGGCGAAGGTCACCCCCAGGCTCATCGGGGTCGCCGAGTGGGTGCACATCACCCGCGACCTAGGCCCGCGATACCTGATGGAGAACACCGCCAATAGCGGGTCCGCTCAGCTGCGCATCTACTTCCTCGGCTTCGTCACCGGCTTGACCGCGGTCGGGTACGTGCAAGAGGGCAGCCTGCTCATGGGGCCGTTCTTCGTCATCTTCATGGGCATCTCCCTGGTCACCGTGCCGGAGGCGGCGCGCACCCTCAGGCGGTCGCCCGCCCACCTGAAGCGCTACTGCGTGCTGGTCGGCGCGGCGCTGTGCCTGCTGGCGCTGTCGTGGGGCGTCCTGCTGATGATCGCGCTGCCGCACGGCCTGGGCTCCCTGCTGCTGAAGGGGGACAACTGGAAGCCCGTGTACGGGCTGGTGCCCGCGATGGTCATCTCGATGATGGGCGCCTGCGCGATCGCCGGCGCCACCGCCGGCCTGCGCGCCCTCGGCGCGGCCAAGCGCAGCCTCCGCTCAATGCTCGTGTCCTCGGCCATCTACGTGATCTTGGCGGTGATCGGCGCCTCGCTCGACGGCGCCCAGGGCACCACCGCCGGGACCGCCGTGGCCACCTGGCTCGGCGCGGTGATGTGGTGGTGGCAGCTGCGACTGGGGCTGCGCGACTACATGGAGGCCGCCGCCCAGCGGGCCAGTGCGCGGCGGGTCAGCAGCAACGGCCGGCACCGCGCCCCGGGCCAGCGGCCCCCGGCCGCGACGGTGCCACGGAGTACCTCGGCCGCCCCGCGGAGTATTAGCCGAGACCCAGGTCCCCTGAACGCGGCCTCCATGAACGGGGCCCCCATGAACGGGGCCCCCAGAAGCGCGGCCCCCATGCACCCCTCCCGCACCACCCCCCGCTCAGACTGACCAACCCGCGCACATAAGGAAGGACACCAGCGACATGAGCACTGCTCCCCGGCTGAGCGTCGGGCTTCCGGTCTATAACTCATCGAGTTATGTGGCCGAGTCCGTCGAGGCTTTGCTCGGCCAGAGCTTTGACGATTTCGAGCTGATCATCTCCGACAACGCGTCGACGGACGACACGGGGGACATCTGCCAGCGGTACGCCAGGCAGGATTCGCGGATCCGCTACTTCCGGCAGCCGAAGAACGTGGGGCTGGCGCCCAACCACAACTTCTGCGTTGAGCAGGCCCGGGCCGAGCTTTTCAAGTGGGGCGCGGGCGATGACCTGTACCACCGTGACCTGCTGCTGCGCTGCGTTGAGGTGCTGGACGAGCGGCCCGAGGTGGTGCTCGCCCACTCCTATACGGCGATCATCGACGGGGCCGGCCAGGTCTACCAGGCCAACGAGTACCCGCTGGCCACGTCGGCCGCGTACGCGCCCGAGCGGTTCCGCAGCCTGCTCAACGACAGCGGGGGCGACGATGACGGCGGCGTCATCCGCACGAAGGTGCTGCTGCGGACGGCGATGAAGGAGAGTTACCACCACGCCGACCGGACCATCATCGCCGAGCTCGCCCTGCACGGGCCGTTCTACCAGATACCGGACTGGATGTACTTCCGCCGGGATCACCCCGGGCGAGCCGAGCGCTCGCACCCGAGCGTGCGCGCGCGGTGCGCCAACATGGACCCGCGGCGCGGCAACCGGTGGCTGAACCCGGCCCCGCGGCTGTTCGCCGAGTACATCTACGCCTACATCCGGATGATCGGCAACGCCCCGCTGACGTGGCAGGAGCGCAAGGAGTGCTACGGGCACCTCGCGGCCTGGATGTCCCGGCGGTCCAAGCCGCATCACCCGGTGACCTACGACTTCCCCATCGCCAAGGAACAGCCGGTCATCGACGTTGACGCGGTGGTTCCCGGCCGGGGGGGCAGCCGGGCGAGGGCGTCATGAGCTCCCGCGCTCCTCGGGTTGGCCTGTTCGGCCTCCTGGGCTCGGGCAACATCGGCAATGACGCCTCCACCGAGGCGCTCATGGCCTACCTGCGCGCCGATCATCCCGGCGCGGAGATCGACGCGATGTGCATGGGCTGGGCGCAGATGCGCGAGCGGTACGGCATCGAGGCGATCCCCTTTCAGTGGCAGCAGACGCACCAGCGGTCCGGCCAGAGCGGCGCGGTGCTCAAGGCGCTCGGCAAGGTCGTCGACGTCGTCCGTACCGCCTCCTGGGTCCGCAGGCACGACGTCATCATCATCCCCGGCATGGGGATCATGGACGCGGCCCTGCCGATCAACCCGTGGGGCGTGCCCTACGCGCTGTACCTGCTCGCGCTGGCCGGGGTGCTCTTCGGGACGCGGGTGGCGCTGGTCAGCGTCGGGGCGTCCCCGGCCCGGAACCGGGCGACCCGGTGGCTGTATGTCAACGCGGCGCGCATGGCCGCCTACCGGTCGTTCCGCGACCCGGCCTCGCGCGAGGCGCTGCGCAGCCAGGGCCTGGACACGACGGGGGACGGTGTCTACCCGGACCTGGTGTTCAGCGCCCCGCTGTCACCCCCGCCGGCCGTCGACCCGGACCTGGTCGGCATCGGCGTGATGACCTATGGCGGGAACAACGAGGACCGCGGCGCGGGCCGGGCCGAGATCTACGCGGCCTACACCACGGCGATGACCGAGTTCATCACGTGGCTGCTCGACAACGGCCGCAGGGTGCGGGTGTTCGTTGGGGACGAGGTCGATCAGGTCACCGCGGACAAGATCGTCGCCGACGCGCGGCGGCAGCGGCCCGAGGTGGATCCCGCGCGGATCACCGGTCACCCGGTGCGGACGGCCACGGAACTGCTCCGGGTCATAGAGCCGGCGGCGACCGTGGTGGCGACGCGATTCCACAACATCGTGTTCTCGCTCATGCTCTGCAAGCCCACGATCTCGATCGGCTACTCGCCCAAGAACGACTCCCTGATGCTGGACATGGAGCTGGGCGAGTACTGCCAGCGTGCCCGCGCGATCGATCTCGAGCTGCTCAAGGCCCAGTTCACCAAGGCCGAGAGCCACCGCGCCGAGATCACCGAGGATCTGCGGCGGCTCAACGCCGAGCAGACCCGCCGGGCCAGGGAGCAGTTCGCCAAGCTGTCCCGGCTGCTCCTGGCCGGGTAAGGACAAAGGGGAGCGCCCCGGACCATCCGGTCCGGGGCGCCCTCATTTCACGCTCTCGAAAGCATTGTCAGGATATTACCATCTTGGTGCAGTCGAACGCCTCCGCGTAGCGCGAGCGGCACTCCATCCCGCGCAGCCGCGCCAGCGCGAGGAAGGTCTCCTCGCCCCACCAGTCGCGGCCGTGCTGGGACGGGTAGCACTTGTCGAGCAGCTCGCACTTGCGCCGGGCGACGTCGTCGCTGATCGGGAAGTACACGTTGGGCCGGCCCAGGTCCCCATCCCACTTCGGGATCTCGTAGCTGAGCAGGACCTGGTTCCGGAACGCGGTGGAGATGAGCGACCCGAGGGTCCGGTGATCTTGGTGCGCGTCGGCTGGCGATGGCGCCAGGATGACATCCGGCGTGACCGACCGGGCGACATCCTCCAGGACCTCCTTCACCTGCCCGTAGACGGCGGGCAGCCGCCCGTCGGGCAGGTCGTGGAGGTCAACCGTCAGGTCCGCGCCGGGGGTGAAGGCCCGCGCCGCCGCTCGCGCCTCGGCCTGCCGGGCCGGCCCCCCAGTGAGCACCACGTACCGGACGAGCAGGCCCGGGTGGCGCTCGGCGAGGGTGAGCAGCGTCCCGCCCGCCGCGATCTCGATATCGTCGGGGTGCGCGCCCAGCGCGAGCACCGACAGCGGCGCGCTTCCGGGCGGCCGTACCGGCAGGCTGATCACTGACCGGCCTGCTGGGCCGCGGCCCGCCCGGAGCGCTCCGGGTCCCAGATCATCCACGGGCACTCGCCGCGGTAGTACATCTCCTCCAGCTGGGCGCGCTCCTTGACCGTGTCGGCCGGCGACCAGTAACCCTTGTAGGGGTAGGCGATGGCCTTCCGCTGCGGGACCAGGCGCCGCATGATGGCGTCCTCGACCAGGTCCTCGCCCTCGTTCAGGTAGTCGAAGATCTCCGGGCGGAGCACGAAGTAGCCGCCGTTCTCCCACTGCAGCAGGTCGCGGACCGGGGTGACCCCGGTGATGAGGCCCGCCTCGCTGACCTCGACGACGTGGTGCGAGGACTGCGGCTGCACCGCGATCAGGCTCACCACCGCGTCGCTGGCCGCCAAGCGGGAGATCATGTCCGGCAGTGGCGCGTTGGTGAAGACGTCGGCGTAGTTCGCCAGGAACATCTCCTCGTCCGCCACGAACCGCTTGACCCGGCGCAGCCGCTCGCCGATGGCCGAGTGCAGCCCAGTGTCGACGAAGGTGATCTTCCAGTCGGAGATGTCCGTCTTGAACAGCTCGACCTGGCCGTTGCCGTTCAGGACGAAGTCGTTGGACCGCGTCTCGTCATACGACAAGAAGAAGTCCTTGACGGCCGCGGCGCCGTACCCCAGGCACAGGATGAACTCGGTGTGCCCGTAGTGCGCGTAGTACCGCATGACGTGCCACATCAGCGGCCGGTCGCCGATCATCGCCATCGGCTTCGGGGCGTTCGTCACCCCATCCCGCATCCTCATGCCGAACCCTCCGCAGAACAGCACTACCTTCATTGGCCCACTCTCCCCTCAGGAGGAACCTGATGATCCGGATGTCGCGGTCAGACGATGTCGAGCGCCGGGATCGGGAAGACCAGCCGCCCGCCCCAGGATCGCACGTACTCAAGCTGCTGGCTGATCTCCTCGCGCAGGTTCCACGGCAGCACGAGGACGTAGTCTGGCTGGGTCTCGGTTAGCTTTTCGGGCGCGTAGATCGGGATGTGCGTACCGGGAAGGAACATGCCCTGCTTGTGCGGCGACCGGTCGACGGTGTAGCTGAGCAGGTCAGCCCGGATCCCGCAGTGATTCAGCAGCGTGTTGCCCTTGCCGGGGGCACCGTAGCCGGCCACCGTCTTGCCCTCGGCCGCGGCGCCGATGAGGAACGTGAGCAGGTCGCTCTTGATCTTCAGCACGTCGACGGCGAACCCCGCGTGCCCCTCCACGGTGTGCAGGCCCGCGGCTTCCTCAAGGTCAAGGACCGCCTTGACCAGGGCCGACGGCTCGCCGGCGGTCTCGGTGGGGCGGGCGAAGACCCGCAGCGAGCCGCCGTGCGTGGACAGCTCCTCGACGTCCACGACGGTCAGCCCGGCCGACTGGAGGGCGCGGGAGGAGGTGAGCAGCGACAGGTACTGGAAGTGCTCGTGGTAGATCGTGTCGTACTGGCGGCGCTCCATCAGCCGCAGCAGGTGCGGGAACTCAAGGGTCACCACGCCGGTGTCCTTCACCAGGGCCCGCAGCCCGGCCGCGAAACCGCGGATGTCCGGGACGTGGGCGAACACGTTGTTGCCGGCTACCAGGTCGGCCTGACCGAACCGGCCCGCGAGCTCGGCCCCGGTTTCCGGGCCGAGGAACCTGACCTCGGTCCTGATCCCCTTGGCCTGGGCGGTCGCGGCCACGTTGGCGGCGGGCTCGACCCCGAG
>JAICUO010000410.1 GCA_025935815.1 Streptosporangiaceae bacterium | reverse complement strand
TACCTCGGGATTGTCGTGCTGCTCGCCGTTGGGGCGGTGGTCGGCCTGGTCAACGGCCTGCTGATCGTCAAGGGGAGGCTGAACGGGTTCATCGTGACGCTCGGCATGACGATCGTGCTGGCCGGGCTGCAGAACGGCATCGTCAAGGCGCAGTCCCTGTTCAACTTGCCGGAGCCGTTCAGCTACCTGGGCGCCGCGTCCATCAGCCAGGTGCCGGTCTCCCTGATCGTCGCGGTGGTCATCTTCGTCCTCGTCGGGCTGTTCCTGCGCTATCACCGCACCGGCCGCGCCATCTACGCGGTCGGCGGCAACCCCGCGGCGGCACGGGCGGCCGGCATCAAGGTCGAGCGGGTCAAGATCGGCGCCTACGTGGCCGGCAGCATCCTGGCCGCCATCGGCGGCCTCATGGAGTCGGGGCGCGTCTCGGCGGTGACCGGTCAGCAGGGCTACCAGGAGGGCATCATCTTCTCGGTCTTCGCCGCCGCGGTGATCGGCGGCGTGAGCCTGAAGGGCGGCCGTGGGAACATGGTTGGCGCCGCGTCTGGCGTGATCCTGCTCGGCATCGTCCAGGACATCCTCGACCTCGCGCAGGTGTCGAATTACTGGATCGAGGCCATCGACGGCGCGGTGATCTTGTTCGCGCTGTTCCTCGCCCGCATAGTCGGCGGGGAGTCCACCGCGGAGGAAAGATAGCCGCCCGCCGGGCAGGCGGCCAGGGGAGGAAGCAGATGACAGGGGGAAGGCAGAGATGGCAGAACTAAGCGGGCTCGCCGCGGTGGTGACCGGGGGCGGCTCCGGGATCGGGCAGGCCACCGCCCGGCTCCTCGCCGAGCGCGGTGCCCAGGTCGCGGTGCTCGACCTCAAGCCCGGTGATGAGTTCACCGGGCTGAGCGCCGACGTCACCGACGACGCGTCGGTCCGGCGAGCGATCGCCGCGGCCGCCGAAGCCCTCGGCGGCATCGACATCCTGGTGAACAACGCCGGGGTCGGCGCGGCCGGCACGGTCGCCGATAACCCCGACGACGAGTGGCATCGCGTGCTCGACGTCAACGTCGTCGGCATGGTCCGGGTCACCCGCGCCGCGCTGCCCTACTTGCGCGCGTCCGCGCACGCCGCGATCGTGAACACCTGCTCGATCGTGGCGACGGCCGGCTTGCCGCAGCGGGCGCTGTACTCGGCGACGAAGGGGGCCGTGCTGTCGCTGACGCTCGCCATGGCCGCCGACCACGTCCGCGAGGGCATCCGGGTCAACTGCGTCAACCCCGGCACCGCCGATACCCCCTGGGTCGGGTGGCTGCTGGATCAGGCCGACGACCCGGCCGCCGAGCGCGCCGCCCTCGAGGCCCGCCAGCCCATGGGGCGGCTGGTGAGCGCGCAGGAGGTCGCGGCGGGCATCGCGTACCTGGCCAGCCCGCTGGCCGCGTCCGTCACCGGCACCGCGCTGGCGATAGACGGCGGTATGGCCGGCCTGCGCCTGCGGCCCCGGGCATGAGCGGCCGGTCATGAGCGGCCGGTCATCGCGGCCGGCTCCGGAGCCGTTGCCCCGGCGACCGCTCGGGGGATCGCCGGTGCTGGTCACCGAGCTGTCGTTCGGTGGCGCGGCCATCGGGAACCTGTACACCGAGGTGAGCGACGATGATGCCCGGGCCGCCATCGACGCCGCCTGGGAAGGCGGGATCCGGACCTTCGACACCGCGCCGCACTACGGGCTCGGGCTGTCGGAGCGGCGCCTCGGCGAGGCGCTGCGGCACCGCCCGCGCGAGGAGTACGTGATCTGCACCAAGGTCGGCAGGCTGCTCGACCCGGCCGGACGGGGTATCGCGGGCGGGCCGCCCGCCGACCGCGATCCTGAGGGCTTCGCGGTCCCCGCCCGCCACGTCCGGCGGTTCGACTTCAGCGCCGACGGCGTCCGGCGCAGCATCGAGGCCAGCCTGGACCGCCTCGGCCTCGACCGGGTCGACATCGTGCTCATCCACGACCCCGACGAGCACGGCGAGCAGGCGCTGCGCGAGGCGTACCCGGCGCTGGAGAGGATGCGCGCGGACAAGACCGTCGGCGCCATCGGCGCCGGGATGAACCAGGCCGAGATGCTCGCCAGGTTCGTCACCGAGACCGACATCGACGTGGTGCTGATCGCCGGCCGGTACACCCTGCTGGACTCCTCCGCCGCGGACGCCTTGCTGCCGGCCGCGCTCGGCCGGGGCGTGTCGGTCCTCGTGGGCGGGGTGTTCAACTCCGGGCTGCTCGCCGCCCCGGTCGCGGGCGCGACCTACGACTACCACACGGCGCCGCCGGCGCTGGTCAGCCGCGCGCAGCGGCTGGCGGAGTCCTGCGCCCGGTTCGGCGTGCCGCTGCGGGCGGCGGCGGCGCGCTTCCCGCTCACCCATCCCGCGGTCACCAGCGTGCTGATCGGCGCGCGCACCGCCGCCGAGATCAGCGACGCCATCCGGTTGCGCGCGCTTGACATCCCCGCCGCGCTATGGGATGCCCTTGCTACCACCGATCAGGAAGGCCGCGGATGAGGATCGCGCTGCAGCCATGACGGTCATCGACGCTCACCATCACGTGTGGGACCTCGCGGTCCGGGACCAGGACTGGATCGCCGGCGCGGAGATGGCCCCCATCAGGCGCACGTTCACGCTGGAGGACCTGCGGCCGTCGGCGCGGGCGGCCGGGGTCGACGCCACCGTGGTGGTGCAGACCGTGACGGTCGCCGCGGAGACGCCGGAACTGCTCGCGCTCGCGGCCGCCGACCCGCTGGTGGCCGGGGTCGTCGGGTGGACCGACCTCACCAGCGCCGCCGTCGCCGGCGAGCTGGCCAGGCTGGCCGGCGGCCCCGGCGGCGGCTACCTGGTCAGCGTCCGGCACCAGGTGCAGTCCGAGCCCGATCCGGACTGGCTGCGCCGCCCGGACGTCATCCGCGGCCTGCGCGCGGTCGCGGCCGCGGGCCTGTGCTACGACCTTGTCATCCGCCCGCACCAGCTGCCCGCCGCGAGCTACGCCGCGGCCGCGGTACCGGACCTGACCCTGGTCCTCGACCACGCCGGCAAGCCGGATATCGGGAGCGGGGATCTTGGCGGGTGGGCGGCCGCCATCCGCGAGCTCGCCGCGCTGCCGAACACGCTCTGCAAGTTGTCCGGCCTGGTGACCGAGGCGCCGGCCGGGACGCCGCCGTCCGCGTTCGCGGCGGTCGCCGATGTCGTGCTGGGCGCCTTCGGCGCCGGCCGCGTCATGTTCGGCTCGGACTGGCCGGTGTGCCTGCTCGCCAGCGACTACGCGGGCGTGCTGGCGCTGGCCCGGTCACTGGTGGCGGGGCTGTCGGCCGCCGAGCGGGCGGCCGTGTTCGGCGAGACGGCGTCCCGGGCTTACCGGATTGGTGCCGCCGCCCGGACGCAGGACTGATGAAGAAACCAGAGCGGGAGCGGGGCCATGGCGCTGACTGACGAGGCGATCGACAAGATCAAGGAAATGATCATCTCCGGCCGGGTGCGGCCGGGCTCCAAGCTGCCCAGGGAGGCTGACCTGGCCGCCGAGCTGGGGCTGTCCCGGAACTCCCTGCGGGAAGCGGTGAAGGCGCTGAGCCTGATCAACGTGCTGGACGTGCGGCAGGGCGACGGCACCTACGCGACGAGCCTGGCTCCGTCCCTGCTGCTGGAGGCGCTGAGCTTCATCGTTGACTTCCACCGGGACGACAGCGTCCTGGAGTTCCTTGAGGTGCGCCGCATCCTCGAGCCGGCCGCCACCAGCCTGGCGGCGCTGCGCATGGCCGAAGACGACAAGGACGAACTGGGCAAGCTGCTCGACGCCGTCACCGTCGACTCCCCCGTCGACGACTTCGTCGCCACCGACCTGGAATTCCACAAGAAGATAGCCATTGGCTCCGGCAACTCGGTGCTGGCCTCGCTGGTCGACAACATGTCGATGCCGACCGCCCGCGCCCGCGTCTGGCGGGGCATGACCGAGCCGCGGGCGCTGGAGCGCACGCTGGCCGAGCACCGGGCCATCTTCGCGGCGATCGTGCGCGGCGACGCCGACCTGGCCCGCTCGTGGGCCACGGTCCACATCGCGGGGATCGAGTCGTGGCTGCACACCGCGCTCGCCGGCTAGGCCGCTCCCCATCCCATTTGCCACTCCGCGCCGCCCACGGGCCCGTGGGACGCCTGCGGTCCCAGCGACCCGCGACCTTGCGACAATTGGCCGCGTGGATTCAATCGCGTGCCCGTGCGGCCTCGGTGACGACTATGACTCGTGCTGCGGGCGGCTCCACGCCGGCGCTGCGGCGCCGACCGCCGAATCGCTGATGCGCTCCCGCTACAGCGCCTTCGCGGTCGGCGACGCCGGGTACCTCCTGCGCACCTGGCACCCCGCGGCCCGACCCCGGGACCTCAGCATCGACCCGGCGCTGCGCTGGACCCGCCTCGCCGTCCTGGAGTCCCGCCATGGCGGCCCGTTCGATGCCACCGGCACGGTGCGGTTCCGCGCCATCTACGTCCACGACGGACAAAGGGGCGTGCTCGCGGAGACCAGCCGGTTCGTGCGCCACGATGGCCGCTGGACCTACCTCGGCCCCGTTGAATAGCCGGCCGCCGCCGTCTTGATCACCAGCGTCCAAGTGATCGCGGGCGCCGCGGTCGCCGCCGCCATCGCCCTGGTCGCCTGCCACCCCTCTCCGGCTGGTAAATGTGTCGAAAAAAGATCTTGATGCTACTAGTAGTAAAACGTTTCCCCGTATGAGATACTGGATGTATCGTAGCTTGACATCGCACCTCGGGGGAGGTGACTTAGGCAATGCTCATCCCCAGCGACCAGCCCGCCAGCGACGGCGGCGACTCCGCCGCCGCGCGACTTCCGGCAGGCACCGATTTGCCGGCAGGCACCAGCCTCCCGGCAGGCACCGCTACCCCACCGGACAGCGTGGCGGCGGCGCTGGCGATGGCCGAGGCGAGCCTGGGCTACCTGCGTGACCCCGGTGCCGCGTCCCTGCTGCCAGCCGAGCTGGGCGGGGTGCTTGCGGCGATAGGGATGCTGGGCGGCAAGCTCGCCGTCGCCCGGGCCGCGGTCCTGGCCCGGTTCGAGGCCGAGCGCGCCTACACCAGCGACGGGCACGGGTCGGCCACCGCGTGGCTGAAGGCCCGGAGCCTGATGACCGGCCAGGCGGCCGGCGCCGAGGTACGGCAGATGCGCCAGTTCCGTGACCACCCCGTCATCGCCGACGCCGTCGCCAGCGGAGAGGTCTCGCCGTCGTGGGCCGCGAAGCTGGCCGAGTGGACCAGCCGGCTGCCCGGGGACTGGCGCCACGACGTCGACAAGCTCCTGGCCGACACCGCCTCCGCCGGCGCCAACCTCGAAGACCTCGCCATCATCGCCCGCGCCGCCTACGAGAAATGGCGCTCCCAGCAGCCTGAGCCCGACGACCCCGACGACGGCTTCGACGACCGCTACCTCAAGCTCGGCACCACGATCGACAACGCAGGCCTGGTCAACGGCAGCCTCACCCCCGAGTGCACCGCCGCCCTGCAAGCCGTCCTGGACTCCCTCGGCAAGAAGGCCGGCCCCGAAGACGACCGCACCGAGGCCCAGCGTTACCACGACGCCCTCCAGCTCGCCTGCGAGCTACTGCTGCGCGCCCAGCTCGTCCCCGACCGGGCTGGCGCCGATACCCGCGTCGACGCCGTCATCGACCTGGCCCGCCTGCTGGGCCTGCCCGGCGCCGGCGAGCTCCACGAAGCCTGGCTGGCCGCCCTGGCGGGCGAGCACGGCTACCTAGACGGCCTGGACGCCGAGGTCGCCGCGTGCGACGCGCTGATCACTCCGGTCGTCACCGGCCATCCGGACCTGGCGGTGGTGGACCAGATGATCGACATCATCGTGGCCCATCTGGACGGCTCCGGCGATGACGACGCGAGCAGCAGCGCCAGCGACCGAGTCCAGGCCCTGTCCCCGCAAGCACGGCAGGCGCTGCGCTACGCCATCGCCCGGCTAGCCGTTGACCTGGTCGCCGGCCCGGGCCGGCTCGCCTCCATCGTGCGCCGGGGGCTGCTGGACGCCCCCTACAACTCCAATCCCGTCATTCTGGACGTCGGCGTCTCCGCCACCATCCCTGGCTACATCCGTCGCGCCATCCAGCTGCGCGCCCGGCACTGCGAATGGCCCGGCTGCCGCAAGCCACCCGCCTACTGCGATGTTCACCATTTGCGCCACCAGGCCGACGGCGGCGAGACCTCGCTCGGCAACTGCGTGCTGGCTTGCCAGTTCCATCACGACGTGTGCATTCACCGGTGGGGTTGGCGCCTCGTCCTCCACCCTGATGGCACCAGCACCGCGTACGGGCCTCGCGGCCAGATCCTGCACAGTCACGGGCCGCCGGGCCACGGACCGCCCGACGGCAGCGGACCACCACGCCCCGGCCCGCCCGATGACCGCGCTCCGCCAGGCACCCAGGCGGACTCATCTGTAAGGCACGCCTGATCCGGATTGGCATCACCGCAGCCTGATCTGCCACCCGCCAACCCCCCGCCGAACACCGGAAACCGCCCGCGACCGGGGCACCGAATGCCCGGCCGCGGGCGGCAGCCTGCCCGCAGGAGCCCCGGGGTGAGGGGAGGTGGCGCGGGGCTCCTTAACCAAGCAAGCGCTTGGTACGATACCGGGGCGACGCCTACCAGCGAGGGAGTTGGCAACGATGCCGGTCAAATACCTTTCCCAGGAGTGGATCGACGCCTACAACGCCACCGTGTCGTCCAGTGACGCGGTCGCGAAGGCGATGAAGGGCAAGAGCGCCGTCTTGCAGATGGTGGTCGCCGAGGCGCCCCAGGGCGAGGTCCGCTACTGGCTGCGCATCGGGGACGGCACCGCCTCGGTGGGGCTCGGCGACGCGGGCGATGCCGAGGTGACGATCAGCCAGTCCTACGACACGGCGGCCAAGGTCGACCGGGGCGAGCTGGACGGGGCGAAGGCGTTCACCCAGGGCAAGGTCAAGATCGCCGGCAAGATGCTGAAGATGATGCAGTTGCGCGGCCCGCTGGCCGACCTGCAGAAGGCGCTGTCTG
This sequence comes from Streptosporangiaceae bacterium, assembly GCA_025935815.1. Lineage (GTDB taxonomy): Bacteria > Actinomycetota > Actinomycetes > Streptosporangiales > Streptosporangiaceae > Trebonia. Next base: position 56 of record JAICUO010000410.1, on the reverse strand, counting down.
TCATGGAGATCGAGTACTGACATCACGCGCGGTGCCCGCCCCGCCGTCCACTCACG
>JAICUO010000793.1 GCA_025935815.1 Streptosporangiaceae bacterium | reverse complement strand
GGGGGCCCCCCCGTTCCCCCGACCCCGGGGGGTTGGGGCCCCCCGGCCCCCCGCGGGGGGGGGGCCCCCTGGTTCTCTGGGGCCCCCCCCGCCGCGTTACGGACGGGATTAGGTCGATTTTTGCTATACGCCCGATAACGGTGGGGTAACGGCGCTAGTCTGCCTGGCAGGACCTCGCCGACCGGGGTGGAGCGGAGGTGGCGGATGCGCGCCGATCGACACGGTGCCAGTCAACGCGGTTCGGATCGGTACGGTTCCGGTCGATACAGTGCTGATCGATACAGTGCTGATCGATACGATGCCAGCTATGGCGGTGGACGCCGCCCCGGCATCCAGGGACCCGATCACCCGCTGATCGTTGGCGGCATCGGGCATGCCAGGGCGAATGCCGGGCGGCGGGCGAAGCGGCGCCGGACGGCCCGCGCGGCGGCTCCGCTCGCGGTCCCCGTCGCGCTCGGCGTGACGCTCGGCGTCATCCTCGCGGTCTCCTCCGGCCCGACCACCGCGCACGTCAACCAGGGAACCAGCGGCACCACGGGCGTGATGCACCCAACCACGCCCGCCGCCAGTAAGCCGACCACGGCCCCGTCGCCGACCCCCGCCCCGGGCATGGTCTCCACGGTGCTGCCCAGCCCCACGCCCAGCTGAGCCGTCCGCGCTAGGCAGGCCCAGCCGCGGATAGCGCTAGCCGGCCAGGTAGTTGCCCGCGCTGGCCCGCCCGACCGGGGAAGAGGCCTGATCCGCCGCAAGCGAGGACGGGTCCACGAGCTTGCTCCCGGATGGGCCGGCCTCCACCGCCTTCCCTGTGGCGCTGCCCTTCAGCAAGCCGGTCCAGGACAAGAACCACTGAGTCCAGCCGTTGTCCCAGTTGCCGGCCTTCGGGCTGCCGGTGACGGTGATCGGGTCGCCGGAGATGGACATGTTGTAGTAGATCTGGGCGTCCTCGGGCGCGAGGTTCACGCAGCCGTGGCTAACGTTGGAGGTGCCCTGGTTGACGACCGACCACGGGGCCGAGTGGTAGTAGTCCCCGCTGTAGGTGAACCGGACGGCGAAGTTGACCAGCTCGTTGTAATAGTCCGGCTTGCCCTTGGTCCCGCCGATCATCCGGACCGGGTTGGCCTTCTCCTCGCTGAGGTAAGTGCCGTTCGGCGTGGGCATCGTGTCGCGGCCGGTGCTGATCGGCCATGTGTACTTGAGCGCGCCGTCCAGGTAGATCTGCGTCTTGTGGGTGACGGTGCTGGCCACCGCGACGAGCGAGCGCCCGAGGTTGAAGCTCTGAGTCAGGTCGTGCGTGCCGTACCGGCCGTTGCCGGCGTCGACGCCGTCCAGGTGCGCGGTCAGGCTTACCTTCGTGTAAGCCGGCCAGTAATCGCGCGGCCGGAAATCGACCTGGGTATTACCGTCCCAGTACCAGGCGCCGATCACCGGCTTGGACGTGGTGACCTGCAGCGCCCGCTCGACCGCGGCCTTGTTCGTGATGGCGTGGTCGAAGGTCAGCATGATCGACATGCCCACCCCGTAGGTGACGCCCGCGCCCTCGAAGATCGTCGTGTGGAAGGTCTTCGACGGCGTCAGCGTCTTGAACGTGCTGACCGAGCTGACGGGGTGGCCGCCGCTGTCGGTGCCCTTCGCGGTCACCGTGTAGGACTGGCCAGTGCTCAGCGTCCAGTCGTTGTGCCAGGAAGTGCCGGCGCTGTTCATCGCCCCGTCCACCGTGTCGCCGTCGGACTTGACGGTCACGCTGGCGAGCTTGGCGCCCTGCAGGGCGTTCACCGTGATGCCCGACGTCGGGCTGGCGTCGGTCGTGCCCGGGGCCGGGGTGATCCGCAGGTACTTGGCGGCTACCGAGGCAGGCTTGCTGCTGACCGACTGCGGGTTCAGCTGGACCGCGTTCGGCTTGGTCCCGGAGTTGCAGGCCGTCGTGAGCAGCGCCACTACCGCGAGCATGACGGCGGGCGCCGCCGCGCGCTTGACGTGGTGCCCCGGCTGTGGACGACTCGACGATGCGCGGTAGCTACCCGACAACGTTGATCCCCTCTCGACCCCGCATGGCTTTCCGGCTTTGTGCCGGGTAATCCCGTAGGCAGTACCTCGAAGGCCAGCCCGCCCCGGAGATTTCCCGCTTCCCGTCCGGCAACAGGCCATGCCGGGTTCACCAGTTTATTGTGGGTTGTCGTCGCCTGAGTCCAGAGTCTTGAAATATCAGGCACCGTGGGGCTGGCTGTGAATTCCCTCTCGGCGCGACCGGGCGGCGATCAGGGAACCGGCCGCCGCCACGACCACGGCGGCGATGGTCGCGGCGACGATCACGTACTCAGGCCACGCGCCGATCCGGTCGGCGAGCGTCGTGTAGTCGACCAGCGGCACCCGCGCCTCCAGCTCCGCCTGGCGCCAAGTGCCGCTGCTGGTGATGAGCCGCCCATCCGGTGCGATGATCGCGCTGTAGCCGGTGGTGCTGGCCACCACGACGGCCCGGTCGTGCTCCACCGCGCGGATCCGCGCCATCGCGAGCTGCTGGCCCGTCTCGCCGGTCTGGCCGTCGCGCTCGAAGGTGGCGTCGTTGGTCTGCATCGTCAGCAGGTTCGCGCCGTCGGCGACGCCGGAGCGGACCAGGTCATCGAACCCGATCTCGTAGCAGATCACGTCGCCGAGCCGGATCTGGCCGACGCGGAAGACGTGGTTGGCGTGGCCGGCGGTGAAGTCCACCGGCTGCAGCGCGGTGAGCGGGGTGATCTTCTCCAGGACGGACCTGAACGGAATCACCTCTCCGAACGGGACGAGCCGCCTCTTCACGTACATCTCCGTCGGCCCCGTGCCGGGCAGCCACAGCAGGCCCGCGTTGCGCACCGGGTTCTGCAGCACCGCCCCGACGAGGATGGGGCGGTTGATCGCCGCGGCGGCACTGGAGATCTGCTGGTAGACCGGCGCATACAGGGTTGGGTCGATGTCGGTGGAGTTCTCCGGCCAGATCACCAGGTCCGGGGAGGGCCTGGCGCCCTTCTGCACGTCTTGCGCCAGCTTTTTCGTCGCGGCCACGTGGTTGGCGGTGACCATGTAGGCGTTCAGCTGCGCGGCCAGGGTGCGCGCCTGCGGGACGTCCCCCTGGATGGCGGCCACCTCCGCCGTGGCCGAGCCGGCGGGTACCGGGTCGAGCGACAGCGCGGCGGGAAGCGCGGCCAGGCCCACCGTCCCCGCGAGGGCCAGCCCCGCCAGCGCGACGCGGCGGCGCCCGGACGGAGTACGCCGGGCAGGCAGCGAGCCCGTGGAGCCTGGCAACCGCTGCGCGCGCAGCGTGAGCAGCAGCGTGAGCAG
>JAICUO010000670.1 GCA_025935815.1 Streptosporangiaceae bacterium | reverse complement strand
CACGGCTTCTACACCGTGGTACTCGCCAACGGGCACGAGGTCCTCGCGAGGATGTCGGGGCGGATGTCCAAAAATCACATCCGCGTGATCCAGGACGACCGCGTGCTGCTGGCGATCAGCCCGTCGGACTGGTCGCAGGGTCGCATCGTTTACCGCTTTAAGTGATTCGCGTCACCAACCTCTGATGAGCGGGCCGGCCCGCCAGCGCCGGCCCGCTGGACCTTGACCACGATCGCGGGGCAGCCGATACTGCCATCCGGCCAGGGGACGCGTGATCTCCGCGTCGCCAGCGGCCGGGGGGGACTTCCCCCTCAACTGGGGCCCGGGCACTGACCAGCGACAGCAGGCCGCGGAACTGCTCCACCGCTACGGCAGCGCGCGACGACCTGGATCCTCGACAAGGGCCAGCGCCGTCACCCGCGGCGCCGGCAAGGCGCTCCTGGTCGCCCTGAACTACACCGCTCGCACAGACCACTTCCCCGACTCAGTCGCCCCCTGGGACGGCACCCGCCGCGACCAGGAAATACTCGACCACCTTTCCGCCAGCGGCATTCCCCTCTTCGACATGAACGACGTCCACCAGCGCGAATACGAGCAGGCCGGCGGCCCCTACCACGAGTACCTGAGCCAGTACATGAACGGCGGCCACTACAACCCGCGCGGGAACCACCTCTTCGCGTACGCCATCAAGGACACGCTGGTGGAGCTGCTCGACCCGAAGCCGCTGGCCTACCAGGACCAGGGCCCGGACACGATTGACTTCAGCACGTACCGGCCATCAGCGTGACCGACAACGGGGGCTGGCCGCGGCAGTGAAGGCAGTCAGCCTGTGGGGTCAACCGCTGTCTCGCGGTGGGGACGTAGAGCTGGCTCAGGCCGCCGAGGACCCGTGTGGCAGGGGACCGCCTTTCCCGCCACTGATCGTCCACCATGGGGATGACCGCTGGGCTGCGGCACCCAGTCTGAGATTGAGACAGCTGGCTGGGCGGTGTCCGCCTTACGGTGGGGACATGGCGCGGTACCGGTTCCTGGACGGGATGGGCGACGTCATGGACGAGCGCGACTTTCCCGGCCATGCCGCCGCCCTGGCCTGGGCGCGGGACGAGGAGGAGCTCGACGCCGAGGTGCAGCGCGTTGAGTACCTCGGGCCGGAGGGTGACTGGCGCTGGGCCGGCGCCCTCGGAGGCTGACAACGTCCTGGGTGGGGCTGGTGCCGCTGACGGCGGGCAGCCCCGATCGGCGCTTACCGGGAACTCGCCGGCCACGACCACCCCACCGACCCGATCGGCCCCGAGCCCTTCACCGGATCCCCGGGCCTGCGGGCAGCCTGGCACGAGGCCCTCGCCGCCCTCGGCCCGGTCAACGGGCCGGATGTCCGCAGCATGCCCGACGGGATGCTCGCGCACCTGCGCGACACCTACCCCATCGAGATCGTCTGGGCGCCTCGGTGGGCCGGCGATGAGCTGCGCCAGGCGCGCACCGGGGTCGAGTCCGCGCTCGCCCCCGAGAAGGAACTCGCGCGCATGGACGAGCAGATTGCGAACCTAGCCGCCGAGCACAGGCAGTTCGCCCGCCAGTTTGCCGAACGCAAACGCCGCCAGCCACTCGCCGCCGAATGCGACGCTCAGGCAGGCTCCCACCGACCTGGAGGCCGCCGACTAACGGAGGTGGCGCAGATGGCAAACGTTCACGCAAGTCGTGACCATCGAATGCGGTCGTGCGGCGAATGTCGGCGCGGCCTGCGAGTAATGCCCTACGAGCTCGGCGTCCACCGCCCGGCGAGCGCCCGCTCACCCGGACCAGCTGCTGGCCGCCGCCGCGCCCTGGACGGCCCCTGGCTGCCACCCGCATACGAGCAGAGCTTTTGGGATGCCGCTTAGCGCATTGCGCGAGGCTAGGCGAGGGCGAACCACTGCGCCGAGTTCCAGGGATCGGATGGCTCGGCGATCAGCCTGTTGCCGTTCTGGTCCAGGAAGGTGTTCGCCTCCATGGCGTAAAAACCTGAGGAAGCTGCGCTGCCGATGCCCCCGTACACGCTGACGAGCTCGAACTGGTTATTCGGATCCGGCGAGTTGGTGGCCGGCACCAGCTCCCAGAGAGCCAGGGAGGTGTTGCAGTCCCCCTGGACCAGGTTCGAGCCCGCGATCGTATGCGCGTTCACCCTGCCCGGGTCGAGTCCCATGCACAGGCCCGAGCCGACGTTGATGACGAAGTAGTAAGGGGTGCCTGTGGCGGACAGGCCCACGAAGAAGAACTGCCAGCGCTGTGGGTTGCCGTTGGAGGCGTAGCCGTGGCACCTCCATAGCTGCAGGTTCTGGAGCTGTGCGTTCGAGCCGAAGTTGTCGGCGCACAAGCTGATGCCGTTGGAGTTGATCTCCGGGGCGAAGATCTCGTTCCACGTAGCAGCCGGGACCGGCACCGCGCGCGCGGTGCCGGTCCCGGCCATGGTCAGGCCGGTTGCCAGGGCCACGGCAGCGAGCGCCCCGGCCAGTTTCCTGAAGCGATGATGCATGTGCCACCTGCCCTTGTCCGCGTTCCGCCAGTGATGCCCGGTGGATGCACCGGGGGCCACCGCCAAGCTAGGGATGCGGGCTGGCGCGGCGCTGAAGCAGCGCTGAAGTCGGCTCCGCTCGCTCACGGCGCCCGACTCCGTCGGCGAGGCGAATCCGCCGCAGGCGCGACACGCGCCCTTGGCGTGGGCTCGCGGGCCACTTCATCCTCGGCTGATCCCTGCTTTCGCTGGGCAGCCGCCCTAACGCCGTTACGGGTGGCTGCCCATCGTCGCCGCGGCTGGGCGCGGGGGGACGGAACTGGTACCCGGCGTCGGGCAGGCGGGGTAGCACGATCTTCAGGGCGGCGGCGGTCTGCGCCCGGTCGCCGCCTCCGTCGTGTTCCAGGATGATCGAGCCGGAGCGGGTGGTGCGCAAGATGTCCGCCACGATCGCGGTGACGCCAGGCCACTGCTGCTCCAGAGGCCATGACGGCCTGGCTGGCCGGTCCCGTGCGCGGTCAGGTCTCGGGCCTCATCCGGGACCTTCGGCCACCCTCGCAAGGTCAGATGGTCCTACCCGTCGTTGCAGCGTGTGCCTAGTTGTGGTCATAAGCGTGCTATACAGGGGGGAACAAATGAGCACTACACAACTTCCACCGCTTCAGGAACTGCCGCCGAACAAGCAGCACCGGGTCTTGAAGGGTGTCGGCGCCGTTGTCGTCGCGGGAGCCCTACTGGGCATCGGCGTCGCCATCGGGTCATCAGGCAGTTCGACCGAGACGGTCGCAGTCCCGGGACCGACCGTTACGAAGACAGTCCCCGGTCCCACTGTCATCAAGACGGTCCCGGGTCCTGTGAGGACGGTCACGGTCTCACCGCCGCCTCCCGCTGCGGGCGCGGTGATCGCGACCTTCAATGGCTCTGGGACCGAGAACACGGGGAAGTTCAACGTCCCAGACGGCGGGAACTACGTGGTCTCCTGGTCCTACTCGGGGAACGTGGACAACTCCTTCGGCACCTCGCAGCCATCGAACTTCGCGATCCAGAACACGGGCGACGGGATGGGACTCGGACTGCCTAACGACATCGCCGCCTCCGGCCACGGGAGCACTGAGGTCACCGGGGCCAGCGGCACCGAGAGCTTCAATGTCCAGGCTGTCGGCTCGTGGACGATCACGGTTAAGGCTGCGTAGCGTGGTTGACGTGGCGCGGCCACCCGTGGTGCAGCCGGTGCCGACGATGTAAGGGGCGGTGCGGGACTTGCATGCTACTGGCCACAGCCAGCGGTCGAGCCTCGTGGCGCAGTCAGCGTGTCGCATCGGTCTCACGGTCGGCGCCGATGCGCCCTTCGAGCAGGTGTGGGCTGCGGTGCGGTGGCCAGGCTGGCTGGTTACTGGAAGTACCCGTCGGTGTCGAGGATGACGTCGGTGATCCCGGCGGAGGCGTTGGCGATGTTGAAGGAGTTCTGGTTCGTGGTGCTGACCAGGGCAAGGCTCGCGATGGTCTGGGATGTCGCGAAGGTGACGATGCTGGTGCCGGGGGCTAGCTGGTCGCCGGGCCACACCTTGAGGTAACCGGGGCTGGCCGGGCTGGTGATGGTGACGTTGACGACGAGGGCGGGGTCGTCGGCGACGACGCTGACCGGGTCGGCGATGTTGCGGGTGGCGTTGGCGGCGATGGAGGTGGT
>JAICUO010000822.1 GCA_025935815.1 Streptosporangiaceae bacterium | reverse complement strand
TGGCCCTGGTCCTGCTGCTCGCCTCGCTGATCATCCGCGGCGTGGCGTTCGAGTACCGCGGCAAGCGGGACGCGGCCAGCTGGCGCCGCACCTGGGACGTCTCCCTCACCACCGGCAGCGTGCTGGCCCCGCTGCTGATCGGCATCGCGCTCGGCGATCTGCTGGCCGGGCTGCCCATCGATTCGGCGCAAAACTACACCGGGTCGTTCTGGGACCTGCTCCAGCCCTACGCCGTCTTCACCGGGATCACGTTCGTTCTCATCTGCCTGCTGCACGGAGCGACGTTCCTGTGCCTGAAGACCACCGGCGAGATGCACGAGCGGTCCCGGCTCGAGGCCCGCCGCGCGGCGCCCCTGGCTGGCGCCGCGGTCATCGGCTTCGTCATCTGGACCCACGTCACCGCCAGCACCACCTTCTTCCTCAACGTGATCGAACTGCTCGCCATCCTGGCCGTCATCGCCGCGGCCTGGCTGGTCTACGCCCGCCGCGACGGCTTCGCGTTCACCGCGACCGCGGTCACCATCGCGGCCTGCGTCATCACGCTCTTCGTGGACCTGTACCCCAACGTGATGGTCTCCTCCACCAGCCCCGCCTACAACCTCACCGTGCACAACACGGCGTCCGCCCCGTACTCGCTCAAGGCGATGACCATCGTGGTCGTCATCTTCCTGCCGCTGGTGCTGATCTACCAGGCGTGGACCTACTACGTGTTCCGCCGGCGGGTCACCGTCAGCGACTTCGCCTCCGCGCCGCCCCGGGCGGGGGTGCCGGAGCCTCGATCGGGAATTCCTGCTCAGGAGGGATCACATGTCCGAGAAAGTTGACGCCCTGGTCATCTTCGGTGCCACCGGGGACCTGGCCAAGCTGGAGACGTTCCCCGCGCTGGTGGGGCTGGTCAAACGCGGCATCCTGGACGTCCCGGTGATCGGGGTGGCGAAGAGCGGCTGGGGCCTGGAGCAGTTCCGCGACTACGCGGCCGCGTCCTTGAAGCTCAACGGGATGGACCCGGCTGACCCTTCGGCGGTGCGGATGCTGAACCTGCTGCGGTACGTGGACGGGGACCTGGGCGACGACGCCACCTACAAGGCCATGTCCGAGGAGACCGGCGCGGGCCAGCGGGTGCTGTACTACCTGGAGGTGCCGCCGCCGCTGTTCGGGCGGATCGCCCAGGGCATCGCCACCGCCGGCCGCAGCGCCGGCGCCCGGGTGATGGTGGAAAAGCCGTTCGGCACCGACCTGGCCAGCTCGCGAGAGCTCAACGACACGATGCACCGGCACTTCCCCGAAGAGGCCATCTTCCGGGTCGATGACTGGCTGGCCTTCGACCCGGTGGAGAACGTGCTGTTCGTCCGGTTCGCCAACTCGGCCATCGAGCCGCTCCTCAACCGGGACTACGTGCACAGCATCCAGATCACCATGGCCGAGGCGTTCGACGTCTCCGACCGCGGCCGGTTCTACGACCGCACCGGCGCCACCCGGGACGTGCTGCAAAACCACATGCTCCAGGTCCTGGCGACCGTGCTGGCCGAGCCGCCGGCCGGGACCGGCCTGCAGTTCTGGCGCGACGCCAAGCAGGCCGTGGTGAACGGCCTGAGCCCGCTGTCCCCGGAGAACACGGTGCGGGGCCAGTACGAGGGCTACTCCCAGGTCGACGGCGTCGATCCGGCGTCAGCGGTGGAGACCTTCGTCGCGGTCCGGCTCACCGCCGACACCTGGCGCTGGGCGGGGGTACCGATCTTGATCCGGGCCGGCAAGACCATGCCGGTCACCGCGACCGAGATCGCCATCACCTTGAAGGCGCCGCCGAAGGACGTGTTCGGGATCGAGCCCGCCCTTCCCGAGGACATGCTGCGGTTCCGGATCTGGCCGGAGACGCAGGTCTGCTTTACCCTGCACGGGAAGAAGCCGGGCGCCGGGTGGGAGCCGCAGGCTGAGGAGCTCTCCTTCGCCCAGCAGCCGGGCTCGGACATCCGCGCCTATGACCGGCTGATCGGGGCGGCCCTGGACGGGGACCGGTGGCTGTTCGCCCGCCAGGACACCGTGGAAGCCATGTGGCGGATCGTCGACCCGATACTCGGCGACGCCGTCCCCGTGCACCCCTATTCCCAGGGCAGCTGGGGGCCCAGGGAAGCCGACCGGCTGCTGCCCGCCGGGGACGCCTGGTACGACCCGGCGGCCTGACCCGGCGCCGCCATGAGGGCCGCCGACCCCCGGCTGCTGCGCCATGCCCGGGCCGCCCGGAGCTGCCTGATCCTCACGGTGCTGCTCGGCCTGGCCGTCACCGGGCTCATCGTGGCCCAGGCCGCGCTGCTGGCCCGGGCGCTGGCCGCCGCCGCGCTCGGCACCGGGGGCCAGGCCCTCGCCGGGACCCTGTTCCTCCTGCTCGCCGTGGTGGCGGCCCGGGCGGCCGCGGCCTACGGCGGGGACGCCGCCGCCTTGCGGGCCGCGGCGCGGGTGAAGTCACAGCTGCGCCACAAGCTAATCGGGCACTGCCTGCGGCTGGCGCCCGCCGCGGCCGCCGGGCCGCGGCCCGGCCAGGTCGCCGCCCAGGCGACCCGGGGACTGGACGGGCTGGATCCCTACTTCGCGCGGTACCTGCCCCAGCTGGTGCTGTCGGTGCTGGTCCCGGCGGCGGTGGTGACGACGGTGGCCGCCACCGACTGGGTTTCCGGCGTGGTCATCGCGGTCACGCTGCCGCTGATCCCGCTGTTCGCGGCCCTGGTCGGCCTGCACACCAAGGCGGCCACGCGCCGCCAGTGGCGGCTGCTAGCCCAGCTGGGCGGCCATTTCCTGGACGTCGTGCAGGGCCTGCCCACGCTGAAGGCATTCGGCCGGGCGAAGTTCCAGGAGCGGGTAATCGCCACGGTGACCAGCGAGCACCGGTCCGCGGCCATGGCGACGCTGCGCATCGCGTTCCTTTCCGCGCTGGTCCTGGAGCTGTCCGCCGCCCTGGCGACCGCCCTGGTCGCGGTCGAGACGGGGCTGCGGCTGCTGTACGGGCACCTGCCCTACCAGGCGGCGCTGCTGGTGCTGCTGCTTACCCCCGAGGCGTACCTGCCGCTGCGGGCGGCGGCCGCCCAGTACCACGCCAGCGCGGAGGGCACCGCCGCCGCCGAGACCATCTTCGCCATCCTGGA
>JAICUO010000407.1 GCA_025935815.1 Streptosporangiaceae bacterium | reverse complement strand
CGGGGCGCCGCTTATGTTGGGCTTGGGGGCCCTGTGGCCGGGGGGGCGCCGCTGCGGGTGGCATCCCCCGCCCGCGGCTCGGTGAGGTAGCGCTGGATGGCGCGCCCGACGATGCGGACCACCTCCTGCTGGCCGCAGGCGGCCAGGACCGGGTCCTTGATCAGATGCCGGCTGAACGCCAGGGCGATCACCTGTGCGGCGGCCAGCGAGGCGCGCAGCTCCTGGTGATCCGGGCTGACCGCGTCCGCGACCGCGCCCAGGAAGGTCAGCAGGAAGTCTTCCACAGCCGCGTCCGCGGCCGTCTCAGTGTTGAGCGTCGCCGAGAGCTGCGCCAGCAACATCGGCGCCGTGCCCGGATCATCCCAGTAGCCGAGCAGCGCCTTGACGACGCGGCGGCCCACCGCGCGGGGGGTGCCCCTCAGCACCTCGTCGGCGAGCGCGCGGGGATCGATCTCGGTCCGGATCGCGTTGGCGAGCAGGTTCTGCTTGGAGCCGAAGTAGTGCCGTACCAGGCTCGGGTCCACATCGGCACGGCGGGCGATGCTCCGCAGGCTCACCCCGTTGAACCCGTGCTCCGATATCTCCTGCTGGGTCACCTGGAGCAGCAGGTCCCGGGTGGAGGGCCTCGGCTTCACCTGCTGCGCCCCGGCGGCGCGCTCCTCTTTAGCCACCCCACCATGATATTTGCGTCCGCCCTGACCGCGATAATTTTTCGTTGACCCGGACCGCGCCCGTCAGGTAGCGCTGGATCGTCGGGCCGATCGCTGCCACCAGATCGTCAGCGCTGGCGCCGGCCAGCGGGTCAAGCTCCAGCAGGTAGAGGCCGACCGCGAGGCCGACCATCTGGCTGGCCACCAGGGACGCGCGGTAGGCGGCTTCCTCCGGCGCCGCTTGCTCGCCCATCGTGCCCGCGATGACGCTGATGATGGTCTCGGTGACGAACTCCCTGAGCATCCGCAGCGCCCGCTCGTCGGTGACCGCCGAGCGGAGCAGGCCGAGGAAGGCTTCCCGGATTTCCTGAGCGCCCCACGCGGCGAGCGCCACCCGGACCATCTTCTCTCCCAGGCCTTCCGCGCTGCGCCCGGGGCCGGGACCGGCCGCGGCCGCCAGCAGCTCGCTGGGAAGGACTGGCAGCCGCATGGCGGCGGCGAACAACTGCTCCTTGGTCCCGTAGAAGTGGTGAACCAGGGCAGCGCCCACGTTGGCATCAGCCGCGATCCCCCGGATGGTGGCCCCCGCGTAGCCGTAGTCCGCGAAACGCTGCCGGGCCGCGCGCAAGATGTCCTCCCGCGTCCCGCTGCTGCCCGGCCGCCGGCCAGTCCGGCGGCGGGCACGCGGCGGGGTGGCCCGGGCCCCCCGGCCGTCCGCGCCGGTGCTGTCCTGGCCCGAGAGGCGGTCAGCCTCCCGGCTCATTCGCGCCCAGGGTCCGGGTGACCGGCTCGGCCGTGCCTGCTCACCTGGCCGGCTCGCGCGCGCGGACCAGCTCGAAAAACCGCTCTTCGAGGGTGGCCGGCGCCTCGGTCAGCCGACAGGGCAGCCCGGCCAGGGCGTTCGCCACATCGGCGCGGCTGGCTTGCGGTACCCGCAGGGTCGTGCCGACCAGGGCGACGGGCAACCCCGCGGCGTCGAGCGCGCGGAACGCGCTTACCCACGAATCGCTCTGCACGACAATGACCCGCGCCTGGCCGACGATCTCGGCCGCGCTTCCCGCCGCGACGACCTGCCCCTGGGCCATGACGATCAGGCGCCCGCATTCCTGCGACTCCTCCATGTAGTGGGTCGTTATGAGTACTGCCGCCCCCTCATCCGTGGTGCGCTGGACAGTCTCCCATAGCCTGGCCCGGGCCAGCGGGTCCATGCCCGAGGTGGGCTCATCCAGTATGAGCAGCTTCGGGCGGTGGGCAAGCGCCTCGGCGAACGCCGCGCGCCGCTGCAGCCCGAGCGGCAGGTCACGGACGACCGCGGACGCGAAGGGCCGCAGCGCTGCGGGCGCGTCGTAGTCCTGGCGCGGGCCACCGTACACGCCCCGGGAGAACTGCAGGTTCTCGGCCACCGTCAGGTCAGCGTAAATGCCCAGCCCCTGCGGCACGTACCCGATTTCGTGGCGGGTCTGGCGGGACGGCGGCCGCCCGAACAAGCGCACTTCCCCCTCGGAGACGGGCAGCAGCCCGAGCAGCATCCGGATCAGCGTGGTCTTGCCCGCGCCGTTGGCGCCGAGCAGACCGACAATCTCTCCCGCCTCGATCTTCATGCTCACCTGATCGACTGCCGTGAAACTCCCGAACCGGCGCGTCGCGTTCACGCACTCAGCGAGCACCTCAGTCATCGGGCACCTCCAGCCAGGCCGGGACCGGCGCCTTCCACGCGGTCGGCTGGCCTGAGCTCACTGCCGAGCTCGGCCACGGTGACCGCATCATCTAGGTCCGGCTGGATGACGCTCCCACCGTCCCGGCCGGCACCGCCCCGGGCGGGGCCGGGCGCGCAGGCACCGGGCGGATCCCAGACGCGCCACTGCCCGGCCCGCAGCCACGCCCGCGGCTGCTCATCTTCCTGCGGCCGGCCGCGAATAGCCCGGAGTGCCCCCGGCACCCCGGCCATGATCTCAGCCGGGGTTCCCGCGGCCAGCTGACGGCCGTGGCTGAGTACCAGGACAGAGGCCGTTCGCTCCGCTTCATCGAGATAACTGGTCGAGACGATGACTGCGGCGCCCTCGGACGCGGCGATGATGATCAGCCACCACACGTCCGCCCGGCTCACCGGGTCCACCCCGGTCGTCGGCTCGTCCAGGACCAGCAGCTCCGGCTCGTGCACCATGGCCGCGACCACTCCGAGCTTCTTGCGCATGCCCCCGGACAGCTGTCCCGCGAGCCGCTGCCGCGCCGAGGCCAGCCCGGTCCGCTCCAGCAGGCCCGTGACCCGCTGACCCGCCACCGCCGAGCTCACCCCGTACACGGACGCCCGGAAGGCGAGGTTCTCCGCAACGGTGAGGTCTGGATACACGCCCGAGCCGGATGGCAGGTAGCCGACCCGGGCGGCGGGAGGCCTCTGGACCTCGCCCTGGCTGGCCGCGACGGCCCCGGCCAGGCAGCCCAGCAGCGTCGATTTGCCGGCGCCATCTCCGCCGACGACGGCACCGATCTGGCCAGGCGCCGCCCGCAGGGTGACGTGGTCCAGTGCCGTCCGCTTGCCGAACCGGACACTGAGATCACGCGTCCCCCATTCCCGGTCCGTGCCGGAGGCGGCCCGGCGTCGCGCGCCGTCGGCGCGCTGCGCGGCCGTCATTTCCGCTCTCCCGCACCGGCCAGGGCGGTTGCCTCCTCGGGCGCGGGCGCGCGCCGCCGCTTATGCCCCTCCGCGGGCTGCAGGTACGCGCGGAACCGCAGCGTCGCCAGGACCAGCATGGCGAAGCCAATCCCGGCCAGGCAGGCGAATGGCAGCCACAGCCCGCTGATCGGTTCGTCCCGGAGCATCACCCCGCGCGAGATCTCGGTGAAGTAGGTGAGCGGGAAAACATAGGAAATCCAGCGGACTCCCACGGCGATCGAGCCCAGCGGGAAGATCAACCCGGACAGCAGCACCTGCGGAAGCACCGTCATCAGGGCCAGCTGGGTGGCTTGTCCCTGGTTCTGGGACACGCTGGAAATGACGACGCCGGTACCGAGCGTCGCGAACAGGAAGAGCAGCGCGCCCAGTGCGTACACGGCCACCGAGCCATTGAACGGGACACCGAAGACCGATACGCCGATGGTCAAGACGATGCCCAGGTCAACCGCGGCGACGACGAAGTACGGGACTACCTTTCCCAGGAAAACGTCCCGGGGGCGGATCGGCATGACCGCCAGCTGCTCTAGCGTCCCGGTCTCCCGTTCACGCACCACGCCCAGGGCGGTGATGATCGTCCCGATGAAAACCAGGACCAGGCCGGCCAGCCCGGGAATCATGATGTAGGAGGTCTTGAGCTCCGGGTTGAAGAGAATCTGCGGCGCCGCCCCCGCCAGCGGCGCGGACGCCGAGGCACCGGCGCCGCCCGAATGGCCCAGCGAGGAAAGCGCGGTCACCGCGGCCCGGGCAGCGAAAAGCTGGCTGCCGTCGACCAGGACTTGCGGGCGCGCGCCGGTCACGAAGGCCGCGACCGCCTTGCCGTCCCGCAGCTGGGAATGCGCCCAGGCCGCGTCTTGGCCGGGCGCGACGTCCACCGCGTGGAACGGCGGGTGCAGTGCGGCGGCCGCCGTCGCGGCCTGCGGGCCGCTGACGACAGCCGAAATCGACGACACGTCAAAGCTGGCCGCATAGCCCAGAACAATGAGCAGCACGGCCGGCATCACGATCATCAAAGCGAGCGTGCGGCGGTCCCGCCGCAGCTGGCGGAACTCCTTCACGATCATTCCCAGCACGAGTGGTGCCTCCTCTGGTCTGCGATACCCCGGCGCCTGCCAGCGAGCGGGCCTGATCAGAAGTGATCATGTGTTCAATTATACACATGGTGAATCTGATTGGGCCACGTTCTGGTCGCCAATCATCTAGCCCGGCCCGGCGCGTCTTCATGGGTCGCGTGCTCCGGTGCCGCCGCTTCCCCCGGCCGGGCGCCCGCCTCGGCCAGCGGCGACTGGCCACCGTCTTCACGCTGCAGCCGATCGCTGTACAGGAGGCGGAACAGCGGCGTGGTAACGACGGTCGTCACGATCGCCATGATGATCATTACCGCGTAAAGCCGTTCGGTCAGGATGCCCAGTGAGGCGCCCACCTGGATCACGACCAGCTCGGTCAGGCCCCGGCTATTCATGAGGACGCCGATCGCCGCGGCCCGGCGGCTGTCGAAGCCGCGCAGCCGTGCCGTGGCCGCCGAGCCGACGAACTTTCCCGTGCAGGCGGCGCCCAGCACGACCAGCAGCTCCCCGAGGCCCTGGCCGCCAAGCCCGGAAAGATTCACGCTCAGCCCGGTCGTGATGAAGAAGATGGGCACCAGGAGCTGGGCGACCTTCTCAATGAGGAGCGGCACTTCCGGCGCCGCACTCATCACCGCTTTCCTGGGCATCACCGCGCCGAAGGCGAACCCGCCGAAGATCGGCTGGAAACCGAGCCTGGTCGTCACCCACGCAGAAATGAGCAACCCGGTGACGATGAGAATGAACGGCAGCTGGCTGCCTGGCCGGCGCCCCCGCCCGCCAGTCAGCACTCTGCGCAGCAGCGGCCTGACCACGAAGGCCAGCACCAAGGTGAAGGCCAGCAGCTCGCCGAGCAGCCGCGCCGCGTTCAGCCGCCCGTGTCCCCCGACCACGGCCACGACGATCGCCAGTGCCGCCCATGCCATGACGTCCGCCCCGGCCGCGCACGTCATGGCAAAGGTGCCAAGCCGGCGGTGTTGCAGTTCGAGGCCGGTGATGATGCGAGCCAGGACCGGGAACGCGGTGACCGACATCGCGACCCCGAGGAAAAGCAGGAACGACGTCCGTCCCACATGGTGACCGTGCACGCTGCGATTTGCCGCGTACAGCAGCGGGGCCACGGCGATGCCTAGCAAGAACGGCAGGGCGACCGAGCCCAGCGAAACGGCCGCCGCCGCCGACCGGATCTGGCGCATGTGCCCGTGATCCAGCTCGAACCCGACGCTGAACATGAACATCACGAGGCCGACGTTGGCCAAGACGGTGAGGAACGGTCGGCCCGAGACTGGGAACAGGCGGGTGGTCAGCTGCCCGGGCAGCAGGCCCAGGAGCGTCGGCCCGAGCGCGATGCCGGCCAGGATCTCGCCGATCACCGCAGGCTGGCCCCAGCGCACAGCGATCGCGCCGAGGCAACTGCCCACGGCGACCATCAGGGCGAGGTCAAGGAGAACGTATGCGGTGTCCGCCAGGGGCGCGGTCATACCGTCACGCCCGCAGCGCGCTCATTTTCCGATGACATCATCACCTGATGAAATATAAGCGATCGACATGTTCGCATCAACCCGGGTCCGCCGCTTGCGCCTTGACGGGCATGAGGTGTATCGACTAGGTTCCCTGAGTGAAGCCTTCATCGTTTGATGAATAATAATCGGTCCGCACTCAGTCACCTGGCCAACATCCCTCTGTATTCGCCAAGGGGTTACGCGCATGGACTTCGATCTGACTGCCGAGCAGCGCAAACGCTACGAAGAGATACTGACCGCCGTACGCGAGAGGCTCGGCAGCCGGTCGCCGAGCTCAGGCCCCTTCACCCGCGCCAAGTGGCGCTCGGCCGCGCGGCTGGGCTTGGCCGGCCTGTGCATTCCCGCTGACCACGGCGGTGGCGGGCTCGGTGCCCTGGATACCGCGCTGTGCCTGGAGGCTTTCGGCCGCGGCTGCCCGGACACCGGCCTGGTCTTCGCGGTTTCCGCGCACCTGCTGGCCGGTGCGGTGCCGATCCGTGACTACGCCCAGGCGGCCCGGCGCGGGCCGCTGCTGTCCGGCCTCGCCAACGGGGACCTGATCGCGGCCAACGCCATCACCGAGGATGACGCGGGCTCCGACATCAGCCGCCTCGCGGTGACGGCCCGCCGCGACGGCGACGGCTACATCCTCAACGGGGACAAGTCCTTCGCCAGCAACGCCCCGGACGCGGACATCATCGTGACGTACGCGACTACCAGTCCCCGCGCGGGCTTCCTCGGCATCACGGGGTTCGCGGTGCCCGCCAGCACGCCGGGCGTCATCGTCAGCGAACCCTTCGCGAAAATGGGCCTGGACGGCTGCCTGGCCGGCCGGGTGCGCTTCCAGGAATGCCGCATCCCGGAGGACTACCGCCTCGGGCGCGAAGGCCAGGGCGCGGCAATCTTCCAGCACTCGATGGGGTGGGAGCGCGCCTGCTTGTTCGCGGCGTACCTCGGGCTGATGGAGGAGCAGCTGGAACGGTCGGTGGCGCACGCCCGCGGCCGCCGTCAATTCGGCCGCCGGATCGGTGACTTCCAGGCTGTCTCGCACCGCATCGCGACCATGAAGCAGCGGCTGGAGAGCAGTCGGCTGCTGCTCTACCGGGCCTGCTGGATGCTCGATCGGCAGGAGGATCACCTCGAAGCGGCCGCGCTCAGCAAGGTGGCCGTGTCGGAATCGGCGGTGGCCAACAGCCTGGACGCGATCCAGCTCTTCGGCGGCAGCGGGTACCTGACCGCCGCCGGGATCGAGCAGCAGT
>JAICUO010000771.1 GCA_025935815.1 Streptosporangiaceae bacterium | reverse complement strand
GTGAGCTCGGTGTTGCGCTTGGCGATCGCGACGCCGAGCGCACCCAGGCTGCAGACTCCCAGGAACCACGGCGAAGGCGGGAAGCCGGTGGCCACGGCGCCGGCCAGCACGCGCAGCACGAACCCGGACGCCACCAGGAGCATCTCCAGGTAGGGGAGGTGCTTGCCGCGCGTGGAGTAGAACGCGGACAAGGCGAGATACCCACCGGTCACCGCCGACAGCAACGGCGCGCCGATCGCGAAGCCCGCGCCGGCCGCCAGCAGGGCCAAGGCCCCGGCGATCACGAGGGCGTCCCGGGCGGGCAGGTCGCCGGAGGCGATCGGCCGGCTGCACTTGACCGGGTGCCGCCGGTCTCGTTCGACGTCCATCACGTCGTTGACGTAGTACACCGAGGCAGACGCGCAGCCGAAGGCGACGAACGCCGCCGCCGCGTATCCCAGCCCGCCCGGGCGGCCCGTCGTCGCCCCGGCCAGCGGCGCGGTGAACACCAGCAGGTTCTTCAGCCACTGCCGGGGCCGGGCCTCGCGCACGGCCGCGCTGAGCCAGCGGGACACCGCGAACGGCCGGGACGCCGCCATCGCCTGGTCATCGGCCACGGCCGAGTTGATCTCCACCTGCATCCCTTCGATGCTCATCGTCAGCGGACGGGGCCGGCTACCACGCCAGCGTGGTCGGTCACTATGGCCGAGCCCGCGCCCAGCCGCGCCACCGCGGGCGCTCCGGCGGGAGCCTGGGCGGCAGGCTGGACGTCATAGGCCGCGCCCTGCGCCAACTCCCGTGGCGTGCAGATGAACTGCCTGGTCATCATGAACGTCCACGAGGGGTCCGCGACGCACGCGCGGACGTTGGACCGTTCCGCCTGCACCAGGAAGCCGGCCACCTCGCCCCAGGCGCCACTCTTGATTCGGATGACGATCGGCTTGCCCGCCGAGCGGGCCGCGAGCACGCGGACCGCGCGCGGCAGCGCGGGATCGGAGACCGTGCTGTGAAAGAGGGTGCTGGTGGCGGGCGCGAACGCGAAGGCGAGGCAGGCGGCCACGCCCACCGCCCCGGCGGCCGGGACGCTCACCGCCGACGGCAGGGCCTCGGCCACAGCCAGCCCCGCTACCAGCAGCATGATCGCGGGCGCCGACCAGTAGAAGTAGCAGACGTAGTAGGTCCCCGGGCCGACGTGGTCAATCCCCCGGTCCGCGAAGGCCAGCAGCAGCACCGAGGACACCGTGTTGACGACCAGCAGCGCGGCCAGGAACCGGCGGAGGGGCCCGCGGGTTAGTTTCGCCGTGGCCAGGCCCGCCACCAGGTAGGCGACGAGCGGTATCAGCCATGACCAGCGCACCGGCAGCAACGTGTGGCGCAGCGGCCGCCAGTACCACAGCGCGTAGTCCGCTACCTGTCCCGGGGTGGGCGGGGCACCGCCGGCGTGATCGCCGGACAGCGCGAAATACCTCGGCCAGTCCCCCGGCCAGCGCGCGATGAGGTTAATGATCATTGGCAGCGCGAAGATGACGCTGATAGCCAGCGCCGGCACCCAGGTTCGGCGGTGCCCGGCCGCCAGCGACCGCAGCGCCTCGCCCAGACGGCGCCGGCGCGGCCAGGCCAGCCCGGCCACCGCGATGAGGCCGAGCACGGGCACGAACAGCAGGAAGGCCACGTGCCCCTCGAGCAGGAACCACCCGGTTACCACCATGATCCAGACGTCCTGGAGCCGGCCCGCGGCAACCGAGGCGACGGCGATCACGAACGCGAAGTACACGGGGACGTAGCAGTAAGACAGCCAGTCCGAGCTGAAGGCCGGCGGGTGCAGGTACGCGAAGATGAACACCACCGCGAGGCAGGCCACCGCGCCGCGCACCCGCCGGGTCCAGCCGTAAGCGATGGCCACCGCGAACGCGGCGAACACCCCGCTCAGCGCGTACACGGCTATCAGCTGGCCGTCGACGGCCGTCGGGACCCAGCGGGTGGCGGCCCAGAAGAGCTGTTCGCCCCAGGCCCGCGGGTACAGGAACGCCGGTCCCGGGTGGTTGAGGTGAGTGCGCGAGTAGATGCCGACGAGCAGGGTCAGCCGGCGCGCCTGCTCGATGAGGATCGAGTTCGCGGCCTCGTCACCGCGCTCGTAGAACGCGGTCGCGAGCACGGGCGCGTTGCGCGCGTATAGCACTCCCGTCATCAGCGCGAACGGAAGCACCCAGACCCACAAGGGCCGACGCCATCTCGTCCGGCCCGCGGCACCGGCGCCAAGCCCTGCCTCGCTTACGTCGGCGGCCCCCTCAAGCGCACCGGCACGCGCGCGCTCGCGGCGGCCGGGCCCTTGCGTGCTGAGCGTGCTGGCGTCGCAGTCCAAGGTCCATCCCCTCGAGATATTCGAACATATGTTCGATTCTAGAGCGACGTAATAGACGTCGCCTTAATAGATGCATCCACTACGCCCGGGCGCTGCTATCGATCTCGCGCACGGGCGGCCTACACCATGCTTTTGTCCTCATGGCCGGCCTGTGTTACAGCCCCGGGGGAAACTTTCCACGTAACAAGGACACTCCCGGCCGCGCTAAAGTTGCTCGGCTGGCCCAGAAACTGTGGCCGTCAAGGATTTCCGCAGGCAGGCACCCTGGGCCGCAGGCCGGCCTGGCAATGACCGCACGCGGATGACCTCCACCCGGGCTGAGTCCGTTTGCCCGTCCAGCACCTGGACCACGCTGTTGCGGAAATGATGTCCATTGACCTCGCCATTTCCGAAGAACACGGTGCCGGAGCTGGCGACGCTCTGAAAACTGCTGAGGTATTGCGACTTCGTCGTGGTGCCCGCCGCTTGGCCGACGGAGGCGGGGGCTTGCGGCACCGGACTGGACGGCGCCGGGCTGGAAGCGGAGGCACTCGCGGCCGCGAACGGTAACGCCCGTCATTGGCCGGCAGGATCCCCCGGTTCCCGGGCCGTCCAGCTGGCCAGAACCGTGCGCAACGCGGTGACCAGGCTCAGCGGCTCGTCCAGCATCACGTGGTGGCCTGCCGCGGGGATCTCGGCCACCATCGCCGCCGGGCCGAGCCACGCCCGGAGCCGGTCAGCCATGCCGGGACTCATCAGCCCGTTCTGGGCGCGCAGGATCGCGGCCCGGCCGCCGGCCTGCGCGCCCTGCCCGTCCGGCGCCGCCGGGGACCGCGGCGGCCCGGTCATCTTCGCGAACAGCGCCTGGTCGAACTTCCAGCCCCATTTGCCGTTCTCGCGGGCGGTCACCGACCAGGCGGCGACGTGCTCGCGCAGGTACGGCAGGGCCGGCTGCTCGGGAACGAGGCGGAACCGGGCGAGGATCGCCTCGCGGCTGGGGTAGCCAAGGGCCCGCCCGACCCCGAAGCCCATCTGCGGCGTGGACATCTCCGGGGGCGGCGGCCCCTCGAACATGGGGCTGTCGATGACCACGATCCCGGCCACGGCATCGCGGTAGCACCGGGCGGCGGCCACCGCGACGCTGCCGCCCAGGCTGTGGCCGATGATGAACGGCG